>CBFGMX010000018.1:0-52214 GCA_965649955.1 uncultured bacterium | reverse complement strand
GACATTGGTCCAACTCCTTAATCCGCTAATTCGCGTTCAATCCGCGATCGTTAATCCGCGTTCATCCGCGGTTCCCTGAACGAGGCTCGCCGTCACAGGGGACGTGATCCGTTCGATATTCGCACCCACCGCTCGTAACTTCGCTTCGATCTTCTCGTAACCCCGATCGATGTGATAAACGCGATCGATCATCGTTTCACCATTCGCAACCAATCCCGCGAGCACCAGCGATGCCGAAGCACGCAGGTCTGACGCAATCACTCGCGCACCCGTAAGCGGTGTCACACCCTCAACAATCGCGGTATTGCCGTCGATATGAATCCGCGCACCCATGCGCTGCAACTCCGACGCATGCATGAAACGGTTCTCGAACACAGTTTCGACGATCTCCGATCTTCCGCGCGCCTGTGTCATCAGGACCATGTACTGCGCCTGCATGTCGGTCGGAAAACTCGGGTGCGGCGCAGTCGAGACATTGCCGGCCGAAAGTCCTTCGCGACAACACGTGACCTCGAGCGTCGTCGGATTCACTTCCTGGACCACCACGCCGACCTCGCGCAACTTCGCGATCACCGCCTGCAAATGATCGGGACGGCAGTCTTTAATTTCGAGCTGGCCGTTGGTAATCGCGGCGGCCACGATGAAAGTTCCCGTTTCGATGCGATCGGGAATGATCGTGTGCTCCGCTCCACCGAGCGCCTCGACGCCTTCGATCTGAATCGTGTCTGTGCCGGCGCCGTTCACGCGCGCGCCCATTTTGTTGAGCAAGTCGGCGAGATCGACGATCTCGGGTTCGCGCGCGGCGTTGCGCAGAGTTGTGGTACCGCGCGCCAGCGTTGCGGCCATCATCAGGTTTTCGGTGCCGGTAACCGTCACCTTGCTGAACTCAACGTCCGCCGCGCGAAGACGTCCGTCGCTCGGAGCGCGTGCGACGACGTTTCCCGCTTCGAGTCGCACCTGAGCGCCGAGTTGTTCGAACCCCGCTAGGTGCAAGTCGATCGGTCGAGTACCGATAGCACAACCACCGGGCAACGACACTTTCGCTTTGCCAAAGCGCGCGAGCAATGGGCCAAGCGCCAGCACCGAAGCGCGCATGGTCTTCACCAGCTCGTACGGAGCTTCAAAGAGCTCGATATGCGCGGCAGTGATCTTGTGTGTACGGAGTTCGGGAGTTAAGACCGTGGCCCCGATGTCTTCCAGCAGACGTCGCTGGGTGATGATGTCGCGAGCGTAAGGGATGTTGTGAAGTATGACGGTTTCGGACGTGAGCAGGGCCGCCGCCATGCACGGCAGGGCGGAATTTTTGGCGCCGCTAATTGACACCCGTCCGTGAAGCGCCCGGCCACCAGTGATGCGAAATTTATCCACGAGCCACAGATTATACAGATCCGCATAACCTGTGGCTTGTGTGGTCGGGATTAATACTCTGTGCCCTGGCCGGCGCGCTTGACGCGGACGCCGCCATTGGTCGTCATGGCTTTGACGGTGGCGCCGCCCGAGCCGAGGTCGACCGCGATCTGTTTGTTGATCTTGCCTTGCACGGTCACCGGAAAATCGACGTTGATGCCGCCGTTGACGGTTCCGGTTTCCAGTTTCGCTGAGTAGTTCTCGGGGATAGACATGATGATGCCGCCGTTTGTGGTCCGTACGTCGAGCGTTTCGCCATCCCAGCGATCGCCGCTCAGTTCAACCACCAGACCGCCATTCGTCGTCGAGCCCCGAACAGCGCCACCAACTTTCCTCAGCACCACGCCGCCGTTCAGCGCGGTGAAGTCGATCTTGCCGTTGACTTCTGAAATCGAGATGCCGCCGTTGTGTGTTTCGAGCGACAAGTCCGCCCGGCGCGGGACGAACACTTCGTAACTCACATCCCAATGATAATTTTTGCGGTTGTCAGGACCACTGGCGAAGATCTTGGCGCCTGTCGTTTCGATCCTGATTTGTCGCGCGAGATCGGCTGCTTCCGCGGCGGTCGGCGCGCCGGTTTGCACTCGCGCGCGCACGAGCACCTGATTCTGGTCCCAACCTTTAACGGAAATGCCTCCGTTTTGACGGCCGTCGATGGCGATTGGCGAACCGCTCATCGCGAGCATCTGTTCGCGAATCTCGCAGTTTCCCTCCAACCGATCGTTGTACGAACTGTTATCGCGGCACGTCAGCGTGCCTCCCTTTTGTTGCGCCATGACAGAAAGGCCCGTCACGGCCACCAACGCGGCTATTGATGCACCGCGCAATACACTTCGCCCTAAAAACCTGAACATGACTCCGGTCTCCTTCATTTCGTCTGGGGTTTAGTTTTTTCGTCGTTAATGTGGCTTCTGGACGATATACACCGCAGATGAGGGGCTTGTGACAGGAAACTGGACCACGAAGTCTTCAATTTTCAGCGTTTCTGAAGGACGACGATGCGAGGAATACTCTGTAGATCGGGCCGAATTTCCACCAAATGCCACAAAGTCTGATCGATTAGCGTCTGGACCCTTTCGCCTTGATCGAATCCGATCTCCATAATCAGGTGTCCGTTTGGTTTTAAAAATGCGGGGGCGTCGCCGAGCAAACGTCGAATCACTCTCAATCCGTCCACGCCCGGCGAAAGCGCGACCATCGGTTCGTGATCTCTGACTTCACGTTGCAAACCCGCGAGCGCACCAGCGGAGACGTAAGGCGGATTTGACACGACGAGATCAAACGCCGTTGGATCCAATCCGTCGAAACAGTCGGAAATTCTCAACTCGATTCTTTCATTAACCCCATGGCGCCGCGCATTCTGTGAGGCGATTTCCAAAGCTGCTTCCGACACGTCAACCCCAACAGCACGCGCGTCGGTTCTTTCGCACAGCAGCGTCACTGCGATGCAACCCGATCCGATCCCAACATCGCAAATCAACGGCATTGAAACGCCAGCCACAACCTCAAGTGCCGCCTCGACCAGCAACTCCGTCTCGGGTCGCGGTATAAGAACGTCCGGCGTAACCCGAAACTCGCGACCGTAAAAGTCCTGAACTCCGGTGATGTATTGCAGCGGCTCGCCTTGAGCGCGCCGCGCGACGGCTTCCCGGAAGTGCTCCAAATGCACCTCGTCGATACGATCTTCGGCGTGACTGATCAAAAATGTTCGATCTTTCCCGATCACGAACGACAGCAGCGCCCCCGCATCGCGCCTTGCTTCCGGCACTCCTGCCGTCCGCAACGCCTGCGTCGCGTCGCGCAGTGAATCGGCAATGGATTTTTGCTCAGACATTCAGCGTTTTAGGAACGAGTTGACGATTCAAAGTATTTAACAGACATAAGAACGAGTCTCGTTCCTCCCGTGACGTCAAGGACCCTCGAAGCGACAGGCCTCGAGGGTTCTGACGTATAAGGAGAAGAGTTTAACAACGTTTGCCCGAGAGGCCTCAATGGGTTCATTGTCTAAAAGCTTACTCCTGTTTACTCTGAACTGGCTCGATGCTCAACTTACTGTCCTCTGGGTGCGCCTGAACGTTGCCACCGAAGGAAACGCTCTCATGGCTCGCCTCCTCGAACACAGCGAGCTCTCTTTTCTCTCCATTAAACTCGTGATCGGCACCGCTGCCGCCTACATTCTTTACCGCTGCGCGCACTTGCCGCTTGCCAAACGCGGAATGACCGTTGTCTTGGTAATCTACGTGGCCTTGATGTGCGTACATGCAGCAACGGGCTGCGTCGCGCTTGGTTTAAGCATCCCATTGTTCTAATCCGTGCTGCCGTTTTTTTTACGCTTCGCCCAAACACGGATATAATGGGCCAGCCAAACAATCACTCCGAGAGGGAAGAGTTTTATGTACAGACTTTCCGCCCGCCAGATCTTATTAATCGCCCTTATTTCAGGACTATTCGCAGCCGCCGGAGTCGTCATCTTCGATCACGTGCAGAAGCGTTTCGAACCGTCCGAGGCGGCGTATTCAGAAACGCCGCCGGCCGGAATCACTGATCCGTCGACGGCTTCCGACGAGCAGAACAACATCGAGGTCTATCGCACGTTGAGTCCGGGAGTGGTGTTCATCCATTCAACCTCATACGCTCGTGATTTTTTCGGATTCGTTGAGCCGCAGGAAGGCTCGGGCTCAGGTTCGATCCTGGACCAACAGGGACATATCCTGACGAACTATCACGTCATCGCCGGGGCGCAAACACTTTCAGTCAGCCTGGGCGGCAAGAAAGACTATCCGGCAGTTGTCGTAGGCCGCGATCCTGACACCGATCTCGCCGTTATTCGCTTGACAGAAAAACCGGCTGGTCCATTGACTGTTGTTCCGCTGGGTGATTCAGACAAGCTCGTCGTCGGACAGAAAGTGCTCGCGATCGGCAATCCGTTCGGTTTGGATCGCACGTTGACGACGGGCGTGATCAGCGGGTTGCAACGTCCGATCCGCGCGCGAAACAATCGGTTGATCGAAGGAGCTATTCAAACTGATGCTTCGATTAACCCAGGCAACTCGGGTGGACCATTGCTCGATTCGCGCGGTCGCATGATCGGAATCAACTCTCAGATCCTTTCGCCGTCCGGAAGTTCAGCTGGTGTAGGTTTTGCGGTGCCGGTGAGCATTGCGAAACGCGTCGTGCCGCAGCTCATTCAACACGGGCAGGTGCGCCGTCCGAAGCTCGGCATCAGCACCCGCGACGTCGAAGGAATCCGCAATCAAATCGATCTTCCGGTGTCTGAGGGCGTGTTGATCGTTCAGGTTGCACGAGGCAGCGGTGCGGCCGCGGCGGGCCTGCGAGGTATGCAGCAGACGGAGATGGGGGATTTCGAACTCGGCGACATCATCGTAGGCATCAACAGCGATAAGGTTAGCAACTCAGACGATCTGTTCCGCGTGCTCGAAAGGTACCAGGTTGGCCAAACAGTGCAGGTGCAGATTTGGCGTGACGGGCGCCGCACGTCGGTGCCGGTACGCTTGATGGAGTCACCTGATTCGCGTCGTTAACCTCTGAGATCTCAGACTTGAGATCTCAGATTTGAGATCTTAGATCTCATATGCACCAAACCACCCATTTTTTTAATCTTGGTTATGGGTGGTTGTGTAAGCACTGCAGCGCAGAGAACACGGAACGAAAGCAACAACATCACCATCATCATCAACACGACGCTCACCGTCACGCGCAACCGGCTTTAGCCAAGTGGGTCGACGACGGTGACCGTCGTGGTTTGGTATGTCCACGCTGCGGGATCGCGGAGCCCATCTTCAAGATCTAGAGCCCATCTTCAAGATCTAACGTCCGAACTCTTCCTCGTAATCGCGCAAACTTCTGGCTATCACGTCGAGCGCCTCAAGCCGCCCGTAAATGTCCGTGATCTCGACTCTCCTCTGTTCATCACCTGGCAACTGCTTGTAGCTCAAAAAATAGTGTCTCAGTCGATCGACGAGCCCCGGCGGAACCTCGTCAATATTGTCGATGCGACCATAAGCGAGATCCGACTCGAGCACGGCCACGATCTTGTCGTCAGCCTGCTGGCCGTCGATCATTCTGAGGCCGCCAATCGGGCGCGCGTGCAGAAAGAAGCTGCCATGGGCGAAGGTCTTTTCTGACAAGACGCAGATGTCCATCGGATCTTTGTCGCCTTCTATGCCGGTGCGTCCAGTGCGCAGTTCGCACAGTTCGGCGACTTCGCGGTCGCAATAGGTTTGCGGGATGAAGCCGTAGAGCGTTGGACACATCGACGAGAACCGTTGCGGGCGATCGATACGCAGATGACCGGACCATTTGTCGAGCTCGTATTTGACGGGGTCGGTGGGGACGATCTCGATGTAAGCATTGACGAGTTCGGGCGTTCGCGGACCAGGGGTCACACCGTGCCACGGATGCGCCTGGAATAGTTGTTTGTTCATTGGCTTTCTTCTCGAATCCCCGGCGATGATAAAATGCAGTCGGGTCGAAACCAAATTACATCATGGCCGCCAGTGCCGAAATCATAACCAAACCGGTAGCTAACGTAATCTCGTTGCGATGGATCATCAGCGCGCGCGACGATCTCGTCTGGTTCATCGGATCGGTCGTTACCAGCTACGTGCTGCTGTTTCTGTACGTGAAGGGCATCGTGCCGCTGATTCCGATGGTCGCGCTGTGGGCGATTTTAATCGACGCGCCGCACGTGTTCGGCACGTTCTCGCGCACGTACTTCGATCGCTCGGAACGAAAGAACCGCGCCCGGTTGTTGTGGGGCTCGCTGCTGTTCTTCGCGATTGGACCATTGGCGGTGCTCGCGGGAGGAGCTTTTGTCTTCTTTTTCGTAGCGGCACTGTGGGCTTATTACCACCTGGTAAAGCAGCACTACGGGTTCATGGTGCTCTACAAAAAGAAAAACGGCGACCTCGCCCGGGTTGACAACGTACTCGATCGGCTGTTGCTGTTGTTTGCGTTCAACTATCCATTCGTCGAATTCATCGCACGCGATCCGGAAGCGATGGCGCGCGTGCCGGCGGTGTTGCGTGGCGGCGTGAGTGGGTTTTCTAAATTGTTACTCGCCGGCACGGTTTTGTTGTTCGTCGTTTGGTTAGGACGCCAGATTCAACGTGCCGTCACAGGCGAGCCGTTGAACGTACCGAAATACCTTTTGCTGGCAGCGGCGATCCCGATGCACTGGATCGTTCTGCTGACGCCGATGCCGCACAAACCGATCGCGATCGTTGCGATACTCACGATTTATCACAACTTCCAGTATCACCGGTTGATCTGGTTTCACAACCGCAAATACAAACCTGAAACGCGCGAGCAATACGGCGCGGCCGAATTCATCAGCCGGCGTTTGTTGTATTACATCGCGCTCGGAATCGTCTTTGGGATTTTGTATCAGGGACCGCGCCAGATACTCGGTTACATCGGATTGCAAAACGGAGCTCAATCCCTCGCGGTCCAACTCGGGATTTCATTCCTGTGGGGTTATGCCTTCATCCATTACTATCTGGATTCGAAGATCTGGAGAGTGAGGCGCGATCCTTCCGTGGGTGAAGCTTTGAAGATGGGGTAGGCGGATTAACGGTCATCATTGGTCATATATCATTTGACATTTCTCATTTGTCATTTCTTCGGAGTGCTTATCGTCCGCTCAAGATCGGTTGGTGCGCCATGCGAAGCACTAACTGACAAATGAGAAATGTCAAATGATATATGACCAATTTTCAGTCTTCCCCGTGCTCGTCTCCGTTGTAGTGCAGCACAGTCGATTCCTCGTCGATCACCGTTTCCAAATGTACCGGCCGGCCCCAAAGCGTGTAGACGTGCTCGAGCGCCTTGCGCCCGTAACGCAGGTCCAGTTCGGTGCCTTCGAAGCGGTGTTTTAGATAGAGCTCGCGGTTGCCGTTGTAGTCGCCGTCTTCGACTTGCAGATAGGGAAAACCGAAGTTGGTCATGTTCGCGACGAGCTGGTCGCGCACCTTCTCCCAACGCTTCTCGGTGATCGTCCATTCCTCTTCTTCGATGAGCTCAAACACAAACAGATCGAGCTCTTCGCACAGTTCTTCGGTGAGGTAGTTGCGCAGAAACGATACGTCGTTTTCGAGCTCGCGCACTTCAAAAATCTTCTCGCGCCCTTCGTTCCCGCGGCGGCCAAACCTCTTACGCTCGTCTGTCGATGGCTCGTTCCAGCGGCGCTCGATGTCTTCGTAGATCTTGTAGCCGAGGTAATACGGATTCAACTGCCCTTTCTGCGGCGAAACGACGCCGGAATGCAGATTGGCAAATTCGATGTGTTCGTTGTCCGTGAGATCGAGTGCGCGCATGATGCGGGCGTGCCAGATGCTGGCCCAACCCTCGTTCATGATCTTCGTTTGCATCTGCGGCACGAAGTACTCCATCTCCTCATGGACCATGGCCATCGCGTCGCGCTGCCACGGAGCAAGGATCGGAGAATTCTTCATGATGTAATAGACCAGGTCTTTTTCCGGCAGACGCTCACGCCGCATACCGTCCTTGTCCTCGCGGTTGTCGCCTGACGCCGCCGCGGCGTCTCGCGCTTCACGCTCCGTTTTATCGAGCTGCCACAGATCGTCGTATCGCCCATCTTTCGGCCGATGTTCGGAGCGCCGCTTTTCCTCCTCGGCAGAAACTTCCCGCTTGATAAAGAAATAGGGATCGATGTGCTCTTCGATCGCCAACACCGCGTCGAGAAAACGTTCGACGGTCTTGCGGCCGTGCTTGAATTCGTACTCCATCATCCGCTGCGCGTGCGTGGATACGCTCTCCACCATGCGCCGATTGGTTTTCGAGAAGTAGGTGTTGTTTTTGAAGAAGTCGACGTGGCCCAACACGTGCGCGATCACCATTTTGTTCTGGATCGGACTGTTGGTTTCCAGCAGAAAGCCGTATGACGGGTTGGTGTTGATAACGACTTCGTAGATCTTCGACAGGCCGAAGTCGTACATCGTCTTCATGCGATGGTACGCCTTACCGAAGGTCCAGTGCGAATAACGACCGGGCAGCGCGTAGGAACCGACTTCGTACATCACCGTCGCCGGCACGATCTCGAAGTTCGTCGGATACGGATCCAGCCCGAAACCTTGAGCGACTTGCCAGATCTGCTCGACCGCTTTCTCCAGATCTTTTATTTCACGATCTTCCATAAAACCAACCACGGAGTCATCGCTTACGCCGGTGTGTCCAAACCCCGTTTCCCGAAAAACTGCTTCAACGCCGGATACACGTCTTCCTTATCGTCGATGCGCACGCCAACAAACCGATCTTTGTTTTGCAGCCGATCTGTAAAGATGGACAACAGCGCGCCAGAAGATCGACGGTAGCTGGACGATCCCTCCTCGCCGATCTCGCCATAGCCAAACAGGTTGCAAGTGGCGATCAGTTCGTCGGCGAGTCTTACGGCCTCTTCGTTATCGGAGTAGTAGTTGTCGCCGTCGGAAAAGTGGAACGGGTAGATGTTCCAATCGGCGGGGCGGTAACGCTGCTTGATGACGTCGAGCGCGAGCTGATAGGCAGACGAAACGACGGTTCCGCCCGATTCACCCTGCGTGAAAAACTGTTCCTCAGTTACTTCCTTCGCCTCGGTGTGATGCGAGATGAAAACGATGTCGACGTTGTCGTACTTCGTCCTCAAAAACCGGACCATCCAGAAATAAAAACTCCGCGCGATGTATTTCTTGAACTCACCCATCGATCCGGAAACGTCGATCATCGCGATCACGACGGCGTTCGACTCGTAACGCATGACCTCTTCCCACGTCTTGAAGCGCAGGTCTTCCTTCTTGATGTCGCCAAAGCGTGGGTTTCCTTCGCGCGCGTTGCGACGAATGTTTTCGAGAATCATTCGCCGCTTGTCGAGGTTCGCGATCACTCCGGTGCGGCGAATCTCGTTGAACTGCGTCTTGCGCGACTGGACCGCCTTCTTTGCTTTCTCCTGCAGGTACGGAAGCTGAAGGTCTTCGAAGATCAACGCGGCGATCTCGTCGATGTTGACTTCCGCTTCATAGTAATCGGTGCCTGTTTCCTGTCCGGCCTGTCCGCCGCCGGTGCCGCTTCCACTGCCTCGACTCTCACGGCCGATGACGTCGCCGACGCGCGTCTTGCCGTCCCCCTGGCCCACATGCTTTGCCTTTTGGTAGTTGAAACGAAACTTGTACTCGTCGAGAGCTTTGATCGGGACTTTGACGGTGCGTTTGCCGTCGGAGAGGATGATGGCTTCGTTGGAGACGATCGATCCGAGGTTCTTGCGGATCGCTTCTTTAACGCGATCCTTATGGCGCTCCTGATCGATGATGCCTTTGCGTTGCAGTGACCAGTCGTTGCGTTGGATAGACATAATGCTTCATCCACAAAAATCTGCGACGACGCCTGTGAACTCCTCCGGGTATTCCTCCTGCGGCATGTGACCGCAATTGAGGAATACAATCAACCGCGATCCGGAGATCTGCTCGTGCAACCGCTCGCCGTCGGCGAGTGGGATCTCCTGATCGTTTTCACCCCACAGCAGCAGCGTCGGCTGATTAATGAGATGCGCGTCGCGTGAGATGCGTTCCGCGTCCCAGCGACGCACGGTCCGGATGATCGCGCGTTGCGTGCCTGAGGCGCGCAAGGGCAAGTGTCGAGCGTCCACGCGCCGCTCGTCCAACACCCACTCGTGACGATCGTAAACTCGCTTCATTCGCCGGCGCAGCAAACGACGCGAGCCGATCAACAGCGGCGACACGACGTCGCCGAACACACGCGAACCAAATACGCGCATCAGCTTGTAATTAAGCGGCCGGTTGTTGTTCACCGTTCCGATCAGGACCAGCTTTTCAACCCGGCGGGGGTAATCGAGGGCGATAGTGGCGGCGACAGCGCCACCGTACGAGCTGCCCACAAGCGTCGCGCGTTTGATGTTCAGGCGATCCAGCAGGCCCATCAACAGGCCGGCTTGTCCGGCGATTGTGTACTCACCATTTCGCGGTTTGCCGGAGTAGCCAAAACCCACCATGTCGACCGCGATCACGCGAAAGCCGGCGTCCGCAAGCCGCAGGAAAACTTTGCTCCAAACGAGAGTTGACGACGCGAATCCGTGAATCAATACGAGTACGGGAGCGTTTGGATCGCCGGCTTCCTGGTAGTGAACCCGAACGCCGTCAATATCGACGAAGCGCGAATGATCGGAATGAAAAACGACGCGCCGGTTGCGGTTCCAGTCAGCATCGCGTGGCCGCGTCAGTAACTTAGCGGCGACCGCAAGTGTAGCAGCGCCGGCAATCCAGTAACGTTTCTTCATAAGAGTACACGGATAACACGGATTTGAATTGATCCGCATTATCCGTGTTATCTATGGCCCAATATCTACCGGGACAGCAGCGTCCCGACGTAAGTCAGCAGCTCGTTTGCGCACACTGGGCAGTAGCCGTGCTCTTTGACGAGCCGATCAATGACCTCGTTGATGCGACGCAGTTGATCCGGATCGGGCGTCTTGGCCGACGTTGTGATCTTCACCACGTCCTTCAGGTCGGCGAAAATCTTCTTCTCGATCGCTTCTTTCAGTCGTTCGTGCGAGTTGTATTCAAAGGGCTTGCCCTTGCGCGCGTACGAGCTGATGCGAATCAGGATCTCCTGGCGGAACGTGTTCTTGGCATTTTCGGAGATGCCGATCTGCTCTTCGATCGAGCGCATCAACTGTTCATCCGGATCCATCTCTTCTTCAGTGATCGGATCCTTGATCCGTTCCTTGTTACAGAACGCTTCGACGTTATCGAGATAGTTATTGCACATCGTGCGGGCCATCTCTTCGAACGAGTAAACGAACGCGCGCTGGACTTCGATCTTCGCAAGTTCGTCGTATTCCTTGCGGGCCTGCGAGATGTGGTTGAGGTAACGTTCGCGTTGTTCGCTGCTGATGCCCGTGTGCTGTTCGAACCCGTCTTTGATCGCGCGCAAGGCGTCGATCGGGTTGATACAGGTTACGCCGTCACGAACGAGCGCACTCGAGAGGCGATTGATGATGTAGCGCGGCGAGATGCCGTCCATGCCTTCGCGGATGGTCTCTTCTTTCAACTCGCGCACGTCTTTTGATTTGTAACCTTCGACATCCTCGCCGTCGTAAAGTTTCATTTTCTTCACGATGTCGACGTTCTGTCGCTTGGGTTCTTCGAGCCGCGTCATGACCGCAAACATCGCGGCCACCCTCAATGTGTTTGGCGCGAGGTGAACGTTGCGCAGCGCTTCCGACTGGTGCAAGAGCTTGTCGTAGATCCTTTCCTCCTGCGACACGCGCAGGTTGTAAGGAACTTTTACGAGGATGATGCGATCCTGAAGCGCCTCTGATTTTCGATTACCGGCAAATGCGATGTACTCGTTTTCGTTCGAATGCGACAGGATGACTTCGTCGGCATAAATCATTGCGAAGCGGCCGGTCTTGATGCTCTGTTCCTGCGAAAGCGTCAGCAGGCTGTAAAGAAACTTCTCGTCGACCTTCAACATCTCGACGAATTCCATTAAGCCTCGGTTGGCGATGTTCAACTCGCCGTCGAACCGATACGCGCGTGGGTCTGACTCGACGCCGACCTCGCCGATCGTCGAAAGATCGATCGAGCCGGTGAGTTCGGTGATGTCCTGTGATTTCGGATCGCTCGGTGAGAAGGTGCCGATGCCGACGCGTTCTTTTTCCGAGAACGCAACGCGATGGACTTTTACGTCCTCATGACGTCCACCGTAGGTTTTATCAAGAGAGTAACGGCACTGTGGGCAAAGATCGCCTTCGATGTAGATACCGTACAGTTTTTCGACTTCCGCGCGAAGCTGATGCGGGATCAGATGCAGCGGTTCTTCGTGCATCGGGCAATCTTTGATCGCGTAAACTGCTCCGCCGTCAGTGCGCGTCCAGTCTTCAAGACCGCGCTTGAGCATGTTCACGATCGTCGACTTGCCACCGCCGACTGGTCCCATCAACAGCAGGATGCGTTTGCGAACTTCCAGGCGTTGGGCGGCTGACTTGAAGTACTCGACGATTCTGGCGATCGGCTCTTCGATGCCGAAAAGTTCGCTGGAAAAGAAATTGTACGAGAGGACCTCGTGTTGCGTGCCCTCGTTGAGCCGTTCGACACCGGCCGCATGAACCATGTCGTTTACACGGGCGTGTGAAAGTTGGGCGATACGAGGATTCTGGGCGACCAGTTCGAAGTAGTCTCGAAAGGTTCCTTCCCAGCGCAGCGCTTCATGCTCGCGGCGCAGATCTTCCAAACGTTCACTGATGTTAAATTTCTTGTTGCCATCCTGCTCTTGCATAGCCTTTGAAACCTCTTCGGCTTTCGCGCTTCGGACAGCGTGTGGGGAGAGGCCACGCTTTATGTAAGTAACCGCCTCTTACGTCGGGGAACTTGCGGTTGATTTGTTATCCAGCCAGCCTCGTGATACGTCTCATGCGCGCGTAAGCATGAGCTACGTCCTCGAAGCATGAGTTCTCAATGATCGTTTCAAAAGGAAGTCACGGTAGGGAACACTTGTTTGGAAGCGGATCGCACGCGTGCTTCCTTGGTCGCCAAGTATAGCACAAGGCTCAATACCCTCAGACAAATTCATGATTAGCGACGCAGAAACGGATCAGGCAAGCACCACGCTCGGGTGCAGGCGCTGTGTGGTCGCGTCGTAATCACCGATGGCGATCAGGTGATCCTTGTCGTCGCACATCTTGACTTTCTCGCCGTCGGCCCATGCAGTTTCCCCGACCTTCACCTCCATTCCGTGCCGTGCTCGTCGCACGTCATCGCCACTTAGATGCACGAAAGGCAGGCGCGAGAGCGCCACGCTCGGCCGCAGCAGGATGGTCCCTAAAGCTTCTTCGCTAAAACTCGTTTTTAGTCGTTCCAGAGTGACAGCGTTCGTGACACTAAAATCACCCACACGTGTACGCCGCAATTCCGCTAAGTGTGCGCCCACGGACAGGCGCTTTCCGAAGTCCTCGGCAAGTGTGCGCACATACGTGCCTGCCGAACACACGACGCGTACGTGAAAGTCGAACGTGCCGTCGTGATTGTCCTTTACGAGTTCGCCGTCAGGTCTGATAGGTTCGAGTTCGTGAATGCAAACGTGAACAGGTTCGCGTTCGACGTCTTCGCCGCGTCGCGCGAGCTCGTAAAGTTTCCTGCCGCCTATCTTCTTCGCCGAATACATCGGCGGGACCTGATCGATCCAACCGCGAAGACTCGCAAGCGCCAGTTCGATCTCTTCGTCGCTCCATCGCCCAACGCGAGACGGATCGGCGGAGCCGTGTGGGCCAGGAACCCGGTGTCCGGTTCGGTCGCCGGTGTCAGTCGCAAATCCCAGACGAATGATTGCCTCGTATTCCTTGTCTGCCCCACTGAGAAACTGCGCCAGTCGCGTAGCCCTGCCCACGAGCACCAGCAAAACGCCTGTCGCAAAAGGGTCCAGGGTGCCGGTGTGACCGATGCGCCGTTCCTTCAGAATGCGGCGTGCGCCGGCAACTACGTCGTGCGAAGTCATGTCGGCAGGCTTGTCGATAACCAGCAATCCATCCATGCGTGCATTTTAGATCAGCCCTGTTTCGTTTTCCTTCCGGATCCGTTTAAGCTTGGCGTTCGGTGTCAGACGAACTTCGCCGCAAAACTTTCGAGCGCGCCGTCAAGCTTCTGGCCGCTAAACCACGCTCCGTTGCCGAGTTGCGTGAACGACTGCTCCAGGGGAAGGGCTTAAAGGGAAACACGACGATCGTAGAGACTGTCATCGCGCGTCTGCGCGAGTACGGTTACCTCGATGACGAGCGGTTTGCCTTCAGTTATGCGTCGTCGAAAGTCAAACAGCGACCGGTCGGCCGCCGCCGGCTTCAGCGCGATCTGAAACTCAAACAGGTTGAAAACACTGTCGCCGAGGAGGCGCTCGAACTCGTCTACGCGGAAACTCCGGAAGATCAGCTTATCGACCGCGCGATCGAGAAGCGCATCCGACTGCGCGGCCGGCCGAAGACGCGGGCCGAGGCGAAAAGCCTGTTCGACCACTTGCTGCGCCAGGGCTTTGGCTTCGACCTGGTGAGCGAGAAAGTCCGGTCAGTTACGAAGTACGACGACGACTCGTGAAACCTGTATCCCGTGCGCCTTCTTGTGTCTGGCTTTGTGCCTTTTTGTGGCTTAAACTCGAACCAACATGACTGGTAACGAAATTCGCGAAGCATTTCTGAAATATTTTGAAGAACACGGGCACACGCGCGTGCGTTCGTCGCCGCTGCTGCCCGCTGACGATCCGACGTTGCTGTTTACCAACGCCGGAATGAATCAGTTCAAAGAAACGTTCCTCGGCATCGAGAAACGCGATTATGTGCGCGCAGCGTCGTCGCAGAAGTGCGTGCGCGCCGGCGGCAAACACAACGACCTCGACGAAGTCGGAAAGACCGCCCGGCACCACACGTTTTTCGAGATGCTCGGCAATTTTTCGTTTGGCGACTATTTCAAGGAAGGGGCCGTCCAGTATGCGTGGGAGCTGCTGGTTGACGTTCTGAAACTGGAGCCGGCGCGGCTGTGGTTCACGGTTTACGAAGGCGATGCCGAAGTGCCGCCCGATGAAGACGCCGAGCGTTTGTGGGAAAAAGTCGGGGCGCCGCGCGAGCGGATCCTCAGGTTCGGCCGCAAAGATAATTTCTGGCAAATGGGTGAGACCGGGCCATGTGGACCGTGCAGCGAGATTCACTACTACATGGGGCCGAGCGCCGACGACCCGGAGAACTGCGCGGCGAACGTGAACGGTCCAGGCGACACGATCATGGAGATCTGGAACCTGGTCTTCATGCAGTTCGATCGCAGTGAAGTCGAACCCGGCAAGTACAAGCTCGATCCGCTGCCGGCGCCGTCGGTCGATACCGGCGCCGGACTCGAACGGCTCGCCGTCGTGCTGCAAGGCGTCAAGTCCAACTACGACACCGATCTGATTCGTCCGATTATCGACTTTACGTCACGTTTGGCCGACCGCCATTACGAACCGGAGACGAAGGAAGGTTTTGCGATGCGCGTGATTGCCGATCACGCACGCGCTGCGGCGTTTTCGATCGCCGACGGGATACTGCCCGGCAACGAAGGGCGCAACTACGTCCTGCGGAAGATCATGCGGCGCGCGATCTACCAGGGACACCATACACTGGGCTTCGAAGGCCCGTTCTTCAACCAGGTGACGAACTTCGTCGTCGATCTGATGAAGGACAGCTATCCCGAGCTCGAAATGCAACGCGAGTTCATCGAGAAGATGGTCCGCCTGGAAGAGGACCGTTTCCGATCCACGTTGACAGTCGGCTTGAACAAGCTCGACGAACTCTTCGCTTCAACAAAAGGCGCGATGCCTGAGTACAAGGCGCTCGCCAGGTTGTACGACACGTTCGGCACGCCGCGGGATCTGATTCGCGTGGGTTTGGAAGAGCGGGGTTTTGTGATCGACGAAGATGATTTTAACCGGTCGTTCGATGCGGCTCTGCAGCAGTTACAGCAGACGACTGTCGCTACGAAGCACGAAGCACGATCACAGGTCAACCCTGTTTATGAAAAACTACCCAGATCCCTGTTCAAAGGGTATGAAACAACAAAAGTGACCGATGCGTCGGTTGTTGCCGTGATCAAAGGCAATGAAGTTGAGTCGCTCGAGAAAGGTGATAACGGCGAGATCGTGTTGGATAGAACACCATTCTACGCCGAGAGCGGCGGACAAGTTGGAGATGTTGGACAGTTGATTGGTTTGTCCGGGGCAGTGGCCGCCGTGCAGGACACGTATTCGCCGGTCCAGGGTTTAATCGTGCATAAGGTCCAGGTGGTCGAGGGCAGTTTCAAAACCGGCGATGTGGTTTCGGCTGAAGTCGACGTCGAAAAGCGCGATGCTACGCGGCGGAACCACACGGCGACGCACCTGATGCACGCGGCGTTGCGCGAAGTCTTAGGTACCCACGTGAAGCAGGCGGGCTCGGTTGTCGCGCCGAATTATCTGCGGTTCGACTTTTCGCACTATCAACCGTTGACGCCCGCGGAAAAGGAGGAGATCGAGCGGCTCGTCAACTATCAGATCCTGCGCAACGAGCCGGTGCAGACCGACGAGATGGCGGTCGAAGAAGCAATGCGTTCAGGTGCGATGGCGTTGTTTGGTGAGAAGTACGGCGAACGCGTGCGAGTGCTGTCGATCAAAGGTGTCGAAGGCATCTTCTCGAGAGAGTTGTGCGGCGGCACGCACGTTCGGGCCACGGGCGACATCGGTCTGTTCAAGATTACGAGTGACGAATCGATTGCTTCCGGCGTACGGCGCATCAGGGCAATCACCGGCATCGATGCTTACGAACGTTTTCGCGAGGCGGAGGTGCTGGTTGATGAACTGACGTCGGGTCTGCGGACGTCGCGTTCCGATCTACAGACCACTGTGACGCGTCTTCAGGACGAGTTGAAGAAGGCGCGACGAGAGGCTGAGGACCTGCGCTTGAAGATCGCGAGCGGGGCACTGAGTGCGTCGTCGAATGGGGACGAATCGCGTGAGGTCGCAGGTGTTAAGGTTGTTGCGCGTGAAGCCAGTGGGCTCGACGCGGCGGCCATGCGGCAACTTTCGGATACGTTGTTGGCCCGCCTGAAATCCGGAGTTGTGATTTTGGGGAGAAGCAGTGGCGAAAAAGTTTCACTGATTGTCAGGACCTCGCCTGATCTCACGGAGAAAGTGCCGGCGGGCCAGGTCATTAAGAAATTGTCTGAGTTCGTTGGCGGGCGCGGTGGCGGCCGGGCCGATATGGCCGAAGGCGGCGGCAATCAACCTGAGAAGTTGAGCGCCGCCCTCGAGGAAAGTTATAGCGTCGTCGAACAGTTGTTGAGCCGGTAGGAGCGATCTGAGCGAGTCCTACCGGCTCGTCTTCCGGTCACATGGTCTTCTGTTTTTCGGTCAGCGCGATGTTCATCTTCTCGAGCGTGACCTTGTTCAGCGTTCCCGTCACTTTCAGACCCTCCGCCTGTTGATACTTGCGCAATCCTTCGCGCGTCGCATCATCCAGCTTTCCGAGTTGCTCTCCGGAGTAGAAGCCACGGGACTTGAGCAGTGCCTGGGCCTGGTTGATCTGTTCCTTCGTGGCGCGAAAGATCGGGCCGCGTTTGCTTTGTCGGGTTGACGTTTGAGTAGTGGAATTTGAGGAAGTTTCGTTCTGGGCCATCACGGCTGTGGTGAAGACACAGAGAAACGGCAGAGTAAGCGTAAGGAGTTTCTTCATTTGTTTTCGTCCTTTGTGAGGCGCGCTGAAGCGCGCGGTTAATGGTTATTGGGCGGTGACATCATACAAGCCCTGTCAAGACAGCCTCGATTCACCCTTGTGTTAAACAAAGTTGGCAATGGTTTGGCGCGCGTGGTAGTATCGCTTCGGCTTCCTCGCCCTTGCTCCCGGAACACGAATGGGCAAAATCATCACAATTCTGGCGCTTCTGACGATATGCCACTCGTCTGTCTCAGCTCAGACCTACCAGGTCGATAACTTCGATTTTGCTAACGCCGTCCAGGTACAGACCCCTCCTGAGCCGGTCAGGAAGACTCTCCCCGCCCCCAAAAAGCTCACTAAAATCCGAAATTACACCTACACACCGCCAGCGGGAGCACTCGTCGAGCTCACTGGCAAGTCACTCAACCCGTCCCTCGGAGATTTCACTACCGGCAACGCTGCCGTCGACTCGTTCATAGTCGATTCCGCCAGGCGTAACTCGGTCGATCCGTTGCTGATCTATTCCATCATGCACCAGGAGTCGAGCTTCAAACCGCGCGCGATGTCTCACAAGGGTGCGCGAGGTCTCATGCAGTTGATGCCCGGGACGGCAGCGCGCTTTGGCGTAGGCAACATCTGGGATCCGAAACAGAACATTGAAGGTGGAACGCGTTACATGCGCTTCCTGCTCGACCTGTTTGGCGGCGATATCAAGCTCGCCCTGGCGGGTTACAACGCCGGAGAGGGCGCCGTAATTAAGTATGGTTACCAGGTTCCGCCGTACAGTGAAACGCAGGAATACGTCCGTCGAATTGGGCGCCGGTACAGTTTGATCCGCGATCCCGAAGCGGCTGCCGCGGCGAACAAGTCTCTCGACGGACAGGTCGCGCAAAAAGATTCCCAGCCTTTGACCGCTTACGAGCGCAGCGTCTTCATGGTCCGGCTACCGGACGGCCAGCTCCAACTCGTCAGCCAGTAACCTAAACACTCAGTTAGATCTCTGGACCGGCTTCGCCGCCTGAATGTGCGGTGTGGCTTTGCCTCGCCGTCGGCGGGGCGGGAACCTTTCCGGGTCCCCCTCGTTTTGTATTTCTGAGGCTTTAGGTATGATGAGCAAACTCAGAACAAGCACGTCGCTTTCCGGACTGAGCGAGGACAAATCGATGACGTGTTCCAAGTGTGGAGCATACGTTACCCCCAGCGTTCGTTTCTGTTCGAACTGCGGCGCCGCAGTGGACTCTGAAAGCACCCGTCTCGCCCGCGTACAGGCAACGGCGCTGGAACCAACCATCGATCCCGACCTCGAACACACGATTTTCACGGTGCGACCGACGATGGTCTTCATCAAAGCGGGCTACGCGCTCGCAGTGATCGCCGGGATCGCCCTGGTTTTTCTACTCGCATCGCTTGCGGTTCCCGCTTCGATCTCAATCCCCATCGCCCTCGCACTACTGTTGATTCCCGGCTATTACCACCTCCGCCGCAACATGGTGCGCTACACGGTCACTGACGCAAAACTGCAAATCGACACCGGCCTCATCGCCCGCACAACGCGCAACATCCCGTTGAGCAAAGTACAAGACGTGACCGTCTCTGCCAGCATTCCACAACGGCTGCTCGGCTTTGGCGACATCATCGTCGACAACGCGAGCGAAATGGGCGGTTCAACAGTGATGCACAACATCAATAGCCCGCGCCATTACGCCGACCTTCTTTTGCGAGAACTAAGACGCTGGCATTAAACTTGGCACTGTGCTGCCTAAACTGCCGAGGGAACATCAAACCCTGTGCGGTTTCTAAACATAGGTTTCCAGCAGTACATGACGGGCCGCACGAGGAGTCTGCGTTTGCGTTTAGTTAAAGTCATTTTCTTAGTTCTTGTGTTGTCGGTGGTCGGGTTGGCTGATCAAGCCGAGCGGACGTTGCGCCCGCAATTCGGACAATTCAAGTACGCAGGATCGACGAAACAGCCGACGATCCTGACGCTCAAAGAGATCGGTCCGATCGCACGTCCGGAGTCAGACATCGTCGGCCGGGATCAGCAGGAGTATGCAGGCAACGGCAGTCGAATCTTTGTCGAGACCATTCGTTTCCGGCAGGATGCCATCGCTTACGAGTTCCTTAGCCTCGTGGCCGCGGCGTACCGGACTCCAATCGCGGCGTCTTACGGCACGGCCGGCTTCGCGCGCGACAATGAAATCTTGTTTTTCCGCGGGCCATTCTTTGTAAGGTTAGTGAATGTAAAAGGCGACGCCGCAAATCTTGCCGCGCTGGCGACTGAAGTCAGCAACTCTCTCGACAAGGGCGAGGCCGACATTCCGGTCCTGCTGAAACATCTTCCGAATTCCGAGGAAGCGCAAAAGAATGCGATTTTCCTGCACAGCTTTGCCGATCTGAATAAGCTCGGCTTGCAGCAAGGCGTGCTTTCCGCAATTCAGTCACAAGGGAATGCCGATGCGGCGCTGGCGTCGTATGGTTCAAGCAAAATGCTGATTGTCGAATTCAACACGCCGCAACTGGCGAAGGAAAACGACGATCGCATCATCGCCCGCATTCAGGAACTCTGGAAACTCGGTGAACCCGCGCCGACCGCGTATCGCCGCGTTGGAAACTACTCAGTGTTGGTATTCGACGCACCCGACGAACAGACAGCGAAGCAGTTAATCGACGAGGTCAAGTACGAGCAGGTCGTGCAATGGCTCGGCGAGAATCCTAACATTCTCAAAGAAGCACAGCGGCAGTACGTCAACACGACGCTTGGCGTGCTCGTAGCTGTGCTGAAAGCCTCCGGATATGCGTTGGTGGCATGTTTAGGAATTGGCGCCCTCGCTGGAGCGCTGTTGTTTACTCGTCGACGGGCTCAACAGAGCGAAGCGGCGTTTTCAGATGCCGGAGGCATGCTTCGATTAAATCTTGACGACTTGACTCCCGAGACGAACCCGGGTCGCCTACTCCAGGATCGTAATTAAGCCAGCCGATTTTTACGGTTTAACTGACGGCGAGATTCGACGCGGATACCGCAAAAAAAATGCGGGCTGCTGACCTTTCCTGGAGGGCTCCCCCAAGCCCCATCAAGACGACGATCAGCAGCTCCGCTATTGTTGCTCATCAACTGCGTGACAACCGTTGCTCCGTTCCCCCAAAAGAGTCAAACGTTTGCTTTAAATCTTGTGAGAGGATGCCTCCCCCAAAGCCTCCACTCACCGCAGTTATCAGAGCCTGACCCGATTTACCCTTATCTACCCTTCTTGTTCTGGTTCCCTCTTTGGCAATGACCGTGCCACCATCGCCATTGGACCACGAGGCCATCGAGAATTGTATTTTTCCTCCGGAGATCTTCGGATTCGCGAGTGGGACCAGGCGTCCGAAGCGCCCAAAGTCTCGAAACGTCGTATTTGTTCAATACAAGAGCGACCGTACAATCGAACGATAATCGGTCGGTTTTGACCGGTGTGGGGTTCACGGCAGGGCATCCACCAACTGGTCCATCTCTTCGACGGTGTTGTAAACGTGTGGGGCGATCCGCAGGCGATCACCACGTGGCGCCGTGATGATGTTTTGCGTCTTCAGGTGGGCGTACAGCGACATCGCGGAACTGCCGCCGTGGTGACGAATGCAGACGATTTGAGACTTCTCTGCCGCCAGCCGGGAGCTGACGACCTTGTACGGCTTCGTCTCGAGTCGTTCGCAGAGATGATCTGTTAGCTTCTCCAGGTAAAGGCTGGTGTTCGCCACTCCTAGCGTCGTCAACAGCTCAAGACTCGCGTTTAACCCATGAATCAGCGCCGCCGGCCCGGTGCCGGTCTCCCAGGCGAGCGAACCCTTGTTCCAGCCCTGTTCGAAGTTCTGAAAGTTCTCGGGGTCAGGAACGCTAATCCAACCCACGAGCGTCGGCTGAATCCGTTCGCGGGCGCGATCGGACAGGTACAGGTAACCGACGCCCTCCGGCGCCATTAACCACTTGTGGCCAGCGCCCGCAGCCACATCGACCAACTGGGCCTCGACGTCCATCGGCACGACGCCGAGCGCCTGAATCGCATCGACAACCATCAACGCGTCGTGCTGTCGCACCAGGCGGCCGAGTCGTTCCAGATCCATTCGAAAGCCGGAGGCGAACTGGACGTGACTGATCGTCACCAGACGCGTGTTCTGATCGATGAGGCCGGCGAGGTCGTTGAAATCGATCCGTCCGTCACGCTCCTCGCACATCCGGATCTCGACGCCGAACGCGTCGCGAATACGGAGCCACGGGTAAATGTTTGACGGAAACTCACCGCGGAAAGTGACGATGTTGTCACCTGTTCGCCATGTCAGTCCGTTGGCGACGGTCGAAAGCGAGTCGGACGTATTGCGCATGAAGGCGACTTGTTCCGGTCGCGCACCAAGCAAACCCGCGAGCAGGCGTCGCGCGTTTTCTTTGACAGCCAGCCAGCTCCGAAAATTAACCGACCCGTTTTCATGAACATCTTTGAGTTGTGCTTCAACGGCGCGGAGCGTTGGGAGTGGCAGCGGCGATACTGCGGCGTGATTCAGGTAGGTGTAGCGTTTGGTTATCGGGAAGAGGTCGCGTAACGCGGATTCCATAGGCGCGTCGTTCGTCAAGAGCCACAAAGAGGCACAAACGAAGAACCCAAGAGGCACAAAGAATAAAACAAACAGCGCAACAATTTTGGCTTTCTTTTGTGCGTTTTGTGGCTTGGATTAGGGAGCATAGGGCCTGCCGTAGAACTCTTTATACAACCAACCGAGCACACGGGCCTCGGCGGTACACAACGTCTCGATCCAGCAATTCAGCAGAAACTCCGTGCGCCCGCGCTGAAACGGAATCCTCTCGGATTGTTTGAGGATCGATCCGCCACCACGGAGGTCGAGCCGGTAGGCCTCGGCGGTCGACTCGTTTGCCTTGGCGGCGGCGTCGAGCGCCGTGAGCAACTGGCCGATCCACGCGTGCAGTTCGCGCTCGGACGCATTGTCAGCCAGCGCCTGGATGATTCCGATCGCGAGCCGGTCTTCCGCGTGGTTGAAAATGAAAACTTCTTCGCCTTGCGCCTGGCTCTGCTGCTGTTTCCAGTGAAAGACTTCCTCGACCGAGGGATGTTTGATCACCGCCACGCGCTGGTCGTTATTCAGAAACCAGTCGATTACGTCGGGCACGGAATCGACGTCGACGCGGCCGGCAGCGTCTCGTTGCAGTGGCGGCTGGTTTAGTTGGTTTTCGCCGTTCTTCATTAACTAGTCGTTGTGTGACCTACGCTCGAGGTCCCAGAGATGTCCAAGGCTAATGTCAATTTTTCTTCAAACCTAACTCAAACGCCGCACGTATCTCGCCAACGACGTCACCACGACGGTTCTGCACCGGAAAGAACGCATAACGCGACACGGCCTCGAGCGACTCATCGCGCAGAACACCGAGTTGTCGCAGCGATTCGACCACGACCGTAGGCCGCGCGCGTTTGTCGTCGCCGTCTTCGATCTTCAATGCAAGCCCCAACCCATTCGGCCACTGCTCGCAGGGAAGTATTCCGGCAGTGTACACACCTTCAGCGCCCACTTTTGAAACGACGCGACCCCGCGCCGCGCGCATGATCTCCGTGTCGAGCCGCTCGGAAGTGCCGCCAATCAGCTCCGGAAATGCAGTCATCACGCGAACGATTCGTTCACACGCCGCGCGCGTCGCCTTATCGAAGTCTGGGGGCGGCGAAACGAGGCGCACATACGCCAGCGCCATTGCTCTGATGCTGACGCCAAAGATCGGAGCGGCACACCCGTCAACGCCAACCGCGAGATCCTCCACGGACACGTCCGTGAACTGAGACACAGCTTGCGCAATCGCGATCTGAACAGGATTTTCCGGAGTCTCGTAGTCGTCGATCGAAGCGCCAAGCTGAAGCGCAACGGCCAGCATGCCGGCGTGTTTCCCCGAACAATTGTTGTGAAGGACGTTTGGCAGCTCGTTGCGTGCACGCAGCACGCCCGCCGTTTCGGCACTGTACGGCTCATGAATCCCGCACTTCAGTGCCTCGGGACCGAGACCGATCTTCTCCAGCATCGACGCTGCGATCTTTGTGTGTATCGGTTCGCCGTTGTGCGATGCGCAGGCGAGAGCGACTTCCTCATCAGTAAAACCAAACCGCTCCGCGGCGCCGGTAGTCAGCAACGGCAGCGCCTGAAAAGGCTTTGCAGAAGAACGGAGAAACGTGACGTTGTGGGGTGCGCCGAGAGACGCGACGATGTTGCCGTCCGGTTCAATGGCGACAACGTGGCCGCGATGCCGCGACTCGGTGATACCCCCGCGTCTGACTTCGACGAGAGGTTCGGCGAGCGGAATTTGTTGATTAGACATTCGCGGCGCATCTTAACACGCCACTTGGGAAAGGCTCTTAATCCGTGTTGCTGCTGTTCGTGAACATAGCCCGACTCACGCTTCGAGCAGAAACACGGATTGTTCGATAGAGATTAGAGCGTACGAGCCGGTTTTTTCTTACCGCCGAGGCTGAGCACGGTCAGTTTCACGGTGCGGCGTCCGAAACGCATCGCTTCACGCGAGCTCGGCGTCCAGATGTCGATCCGTTTGCCGCGAACCAGACCGCCGGTATCGGCCACGAGGTATTCGCCGCTATAAGGGCCAGCTTCGATTTTCACACGCGACCCGAGCGGTAACACTCGCGGGTCGGCCGCGATGATGCCCTTGCTGACCGGCAAACCGCTCGCGGTACGTCCGCGCAGACTGTAAGCCGTCGCAACGTAGTGCGTAGCCGGAACGGCAGGCTTCTCTGCGGCAGCGACGGGCTCGCTGAGCTTGACCTCATCGGCCGCTTCCATGGCGACACGTGCAGCAGCAGCCTCTTCGGCTAGTTTGGAATTCTTACTGGCTTGTGATTGACCTGAAGGAGAGGGAAGAGTTTCTGCTGAGAGTGGACGAGCAGAAAAGATCAAAAAACAGTTAAGAAGAGCGAGGCAGAGCAACGCGCTTCCGCTGAAGATAGAATGAACTTTCAAACTTTCGGGTCTCCGTTCCGATTTATTTCGGTTTTCAGCGTCCTGCGCGAGTCCGTTCTTTCCTATGACTCGTCCCCTGGCTCTAGGAGTCTGCAATGAAGTCAGCCGAGGTTGGGGGCTTGCATCCTTGATGCGGTGCGCTGAAAAGATCTAACTAGCTGCGTAATACCTGAAGGTGAAAAACGAGCATTAATGTCGTTGTTCCAGAGAAGGAGGCTAGCACACGGCTCCGTGAGACTCCAAATGCAAAACCGTGATAATTGTGAGATAAATCGCACGATTTCGGGGTAAGTGGTGAAATAGCAAGGTTTACTTTGTTTGTTATTTTTCAGGGATATCCAGGTACGCCGCAGGTTCCGTCGAGCAGATGAGAACGGTCAGAGGGCGAGGAAGTTTTCAACGATTTGGCGGCCTTCGGGGTGTTCTTCGTCGAAAAGCTCCGGATGAAACTGGACGCCGTAAACCCGCCGTCCTTTCTCCTGCATAGCTTGAATCTCGCACGTTTCATTCGAAGCGGTCTTGCGGAAACCGTTCGGCAATTCCTTCACCTCGTCGCAGTGGTTGTGCCATACGGTCACCTGCGACGGAAGACCTTTGAACAAGCCTTCGCCGGTGTTTTCGATCGGCAGAAACCCCCGTTCGCGTTTGGCGCCGTCATAACCATCACCCGGCTCGAGTCGTCCCATCAATCCAACTTCGGCACCATGGGCGAGCGCGATCTGTTGGTGACCACCGCAGACGCCGAGAATCGGTTGGCTTGCGTGCTTTATTACGTCGAAGACGCCTGCGAGCGACTCGGGAGAGTAGTTTTCCCACGGATGGCTCTGTCCGCTCAGAATGATGTGCGACGGGCGCAGACTGCGCACACGTTCGAGCGACACACTGTGAAAAGGTTCAGTGAGAATTTCGAGACCGGGAATCAAACGACCCAGCACCGCGCGCAATTCGCGCGGGCTCGCACCCTGACCGTCGATCGTGTTGTCTACCAGGTAAACGAGCAAGGTTACTTCAAACAGTAAAGCTTCCCATTGAAAGCGCCGATATAAATTCGACCGCCGAGTATGGCGGGAGTTGCGTTGATATTATCACCGATCTTCAGTTCGCTGATTCGCTGTCCGTCTTCCGCGGAAACAGCGTGGAGCCAGCCGGCTTTATCGCCGAACACGAGACGTCCGTCGACAAGCGGCGACGTACCCCAGATCGGGCCGCGCGCTTTGTACCGCCAGACAAGTTCGCCTTTGTCGCCAGTCAGGGCGTGGAGATAGCCGTTGTTTGAACCGATGTACACGCGTCCATTTGCGACGACGGGACTCGCCCAGATACCGTTCTTTTCTTTGCCGATACCGCCGAGTGTTTGGTACTTCCAAACCAGTTCGCCTGTGTCTTGCCGGAATGCGTAGACGATGCCATTCTCCGCAGCCGTATAAACGAATCCATTGGCGATCGCTGGCGTCGAATCGGAGTCGGCGCCGATGCGCGACTTCCAAACTGTGGAACCGTCCGAAAGGTTTAGACAGAACAGGTCGCCGTGTTCGGTACCGAGATAGGCCCGTCCATCAACAACACTGAAACTGCCTTCCATCGATCCGAGCCGCTCGGTCTTGTAGACCAGTGTGCCGTCTTCAAGATTTAAACTGTAGAAGAACCCGTCTTCGCTGCCGAAGTACACTCGATCCTCAATCACCGCCGCCGAACAGTCGACTTCAAAACCCGTTTTGTACTTCCAGATCAACGATCCGTCACGTTTGTCGATGCAGTAGATGTGGTGATCGAGGCCGCTGGCGATTAAACGATTGCCCGAGATGGTCGGCGTCGCTTTGAGACTGTCGTTGGTTTTGAAACTCCAAACCAGGCTGCCGTCGTTTTTGTCGAGACAGTAAAGAGTGCCGTCCGCGGAGCCAAAGTAAACGTGTTTTTCATCTACCGAAGGCTGTCCAGGCCAACTCGAGCCGCCCCACGGATCCTTATGTAGGCGTCCCGTGATGAACTTGGTCTCAAATTCCCAAACGACTTCGAGAGCTCCGCCGGACCAGGGCCCGGTGCCATAAAAATTACGCTCGTTGTTGCCGAGCCACATTGGAACGGAGCTGGGCGGTTTTGGCGGTTCGGGCCGGTGTGCTTCTGTCTTGGAGATTACATCTCCGCCGCAGGCAGACAGCGACAGTACGGCGCAAAAGAGGAGAGTGATGGGTAGGGTTTTCGCCATTTTGAGTTTTCGTAGCTCAACCAAAGCGATTCAGAAAATCCGTGTTACGACAACCAGTCGCCTGAATAGACTACTTCAGCGGTTCCCGTAATCACAACTTGATCGTCCGGTCGCCACTGAATTCGCACCTCGCCGCCTTCCATGACGACGCGCATATCCCGGTCGGCTTTGTCATTGACCATCGCCGCGACCGCGCCCGCGCACGAACACGTACCGGAAGCGGTTGTTTCGCCGACACCACGTTCCCAGATGCGCAGTTCGAGCAGATTTCGATCTATTACGCGGACGAACACGACGTTAGTTCGATCTGGGAAATATGAACTGTTTTCGATTTCTCTACCGACCGTTCGCCAATCAAGAGAATTGAAATCGTCAACAAAGATGCAGCAGTTTGGATTTCCCATCTGCATCGCTGTGATGTGAAAACTTTGAAATGGGTAATTGACCACCCTGTCGAGCGGTGGCTCGATCGCCATCGGGATCGATCGAGTGTCAAACCTCGGTTGGCCCAACTCTGATTCAAACAGGTATTTGCCCGGTCCGGGTTGTTCACGCAGGAAGTAGCGCTTCAGACCGGTGCGCGTGCTGAGGCGCAGTTCCTCTTTACTCCAAAGACCGCGGTAGTGGAGATAAGCGACGGCGCAACGAGTACCGTTGCCCGAAAGTCCGGCCTCACTTCCGTCAGGGTTGAAGATGCGACACGTGAAATCAGCGGCGTCATTATCTGACCTGCCGACAATGGCGATACCGTCGCCGCCGGCGCCGTAATGACGGTTGCAGATTCGCCGAGCAAACTCGCCGAGATCGTCGATCCCGGCCAGTTGCTCAGTTTCAATCACCAGATAGTCGTTTCCAAGGCCATGAAATTTCGTGAATTGCGGCGGCATCGTGTGGTTGTGACTTTATCCGGCCTTCGCGAACAATTTCTTGAGTTTTCCAGTCAGGACCGGTTCGATATTCATCAAGCGCTCAAAGACCGTGAGTTGACCGCGGTGATACATCTCGTGACTGCACGCGAACGTAAGAAAACCGCCTTTCGTCGTCGGCTTTCCGTCGAGACCGTTCATCGGAGCGTCCCAGGCGGCGGCGTTTGATTGGACCGCCGTTTCCGCGGCTGCCATGCTGCTGCGCAGCAGGTCGATCAGTCCCTGCTTATCGTTAACGTCCTTTACGCCCGCTGCGTACTCCTTCGCATGGTCGGCAAACGACTGTCGAAACAAGTTGCTGTCGTCGCGGCTCGTTTCGCCGACGAGAATCTTTTGGGTCTCGACGATGTGCTGAAGCAACTCGGCGACGCTGCGAGTGTCGGGCGTCGCGCGAAAAGACATCTGGTCCTCGGGTATTTTTTCAACCTCTTCGATCAATCCGTTACGCGCGTCTTTCCATAGTTTCATGATTATTTCTGCTGACATAGGGTTCTCCTTATTGGGGTTGGACCATCGATTTACTTGATAACTCTGATTTTCCGGCAAACGAAGCCAACAACACGGCGATGGGATCGATGCACAATGCGCGAGGATCCACATCGGGGCCGTAGTTGTTAACGATGATCGCGAAGGCGAGTTTCTCACCGGCAGCGGTTGTCACGTAGCCGCCGAGGCTTGCTGCGGCACTCAGCGAGCCGGTCTTCGCGCGCACATTGTTTTGCGCCGCCGTGCCGCGCATTCGGTTCCGCAGCGTTCCATCGACCCCCGCGATCGGTAATGCAGCGCGGAATACGTCGGCGTAACGATGTTTGTTCATGAAGGTCAATAGCTGCACCGTGGAATCGGCAGTGATCATGTCGTCGCGGGAGAGTCCGGAACCGTCGTTGAGACGTAACGACTCGGCCTGTATTCCCACGGTTTTTAAAAACGATCTCACCGCTTCAATGCCGAGGTCTTCGGAGGTTTGTCGCGAAGGCGACATCGTCGGCGGTGGAGGCGTCATCGTGCCCAGGGTGCGAAGAATGAGTTCAGTGTAAAGATTCTGGCTGGGTTTCAGTGTCTGGGCCGCAATTACGCTGAATGGTGGTGATTCCAGTGTGGTGATCTCGAATTGCACTTTCGGTAGTGGCGCACCGTTTGTTCCAATGACGTTTGCGATCTCGGGAATTGGCGGAAGGATGGGCTGGTTCACAGTTCCCGTCGTGCGCGATTTTCCCGTTATCACGACGCCCTTTTGCGCGAGCGCTGTGCGCAGCAGATAGACGAAAAGCAGCGCCGGATGAGAGATGCTGATCGCTCCGGTGTAGCCAGCATCATCGATCGGGATGTTGCCGACGATTGTCACTGTATTCTCGCCAAGACCGCGATAAATGTTGAGTTCGCGTTTGGTTCCTTTGGACGCTGTCACGACCTTGTTGACGATTGTCAACAAAGGATCCGGAGGACCGGTCGTTATAACGGCCGGCGCGGTGACGGCGTGACCCGGCTTGATGAAAAGATCGAGCGCGTTGTCATTTACGGTTAGCGGCGAGATCTCCGCGCCGTAGGACCACGTCAAGTCTTCCCACTCCCAACCCGAACCATACTTCGCACCGACAAAGTAACTCTCGTCGCCGACGAGGTCTCCTTCGACACGCTTTATGCCCGCGCTCGCGATGCGCGAAGCGAGGTTGTCGATTCCTTTAAAATAGTCGCCATTGTTGAAACGAGCTGCAAACGTGGGATCGCCGCGCCCGTAGATCGTCAAATGGCCGCGAAGGACGCCTGACGCGTTGGGGCGTTGTATCGCATAAACCGACGTCTTGAATCGATAGTCAGGCGACAACTTATCGAGTGCGGCTGCGACCGTGTAGAGCTTCATGTTTGACGCCGGGCGCAATAACTTCGCCGGGTTCTCTTCGAAGAGCGTGCGACCGGTATCGAGCGATGTGATCTTGACGCCGATCATTGCGGACGCGAGTTCCGGTTTCGCGAGTATTTCCGAGATTCGTGTTTGCAGTTCCGGCAGGGTTTTAGGGGCTGCCGGCGCCGGGGGCGTCACCTGCGCGAAGGCGACGACGCGCAGAACGAGACACAGTATTAATACCGAAGCTAATCGTGTTTGTTTGTTCATTTGGGTTTAGACGTTAACTCAATAAATCGCGGATCGTCTCGTAGTGTGGCCCAGTTGGGATCGTTTTCAAAGCACGGGTGATTCGCGTTTCCCAGCGCGATCGATCGCTCCAGCCATTCAAAAGCGTCACCCTTCAGGCCTTCCAGCGCATAGACCGAACCGATCGAGTAACTGATGTCGGCATCCACCTCACCGTTGCGTTTCACTTCCGGCGTCAGTTGCGCGAGCGCCTCGTCGTGTTTGCCCTGCGCGCTCAGAAACATCGCCATGAATGGACGTATGCCATGCATGTTTGGATGCTTCTGGACGGTGTCTTTCATCAACTCAGCGGCCGCATCGGTTTGGCCCGTGTAGTACAGCGCCAGCGCGCGAAACGTTCGCACCAGCGCGTTATCAGGCTCGCCGGCGTTGTCGAGCTCTCGGAAGGTCTCATCGAAGTGACCCATGTACATGTGGACCAGCGCGCGGCTGTAGCTAGCGACCACATGTGCCGCCGGATCGAGCCGCACCAGCCGATCGTAACTGCGCAGTGCCCGTCCATACTCGCCATCCAGACGGTGCAACATGGCCTTGACGAAATGGACCACCGGCTCGTTCGGTGCTTCGTGGCGAGCGCGATTCACCTCTTCGCGCGCCTTCTGCTTCTCGCCGCGCCACAGGTAGACGAACACCATCAACATGCGCGCTTCGAAGATATTCGGATCGATCGCCAGCGCCTTCTTGAAAGCGACTTCCGCGCGTTCGTAGTCTTCGGCGCCGCCAAAGCCTTTGAAGACGCGGTTCACGTAACAAGCCCCCAGCCCGTCGTGGGCCAATGCGAAATTCGGATCGAGTTGAATCGCGCGTTCGAAGTGTTCGATGGCGCTGTCGCAGTCGTCGCGCGATAACGTGCGAAAGATGAAACGAGCAAACAGGTCGCGTCCGCGCAGGTACTGCTCGTACGCGACGGGATTCTGCGTCGTCGCTTTCGCGATACCGACTTGTTCGGCCGGGCTGAGCTCGACTCGCAAACCTTCGACGATGCGCTGCGCAATCGTGTCCTGGACGGCAATGATGTCCGACGCAGCCGTGTCTATGCGATCGCTCCACAACAACTCCCCGGTCGCAACGTCGATCAACTGCGCGGTGACGCGGAAGTGATCGCCCGAGTGGATGAAACCCGCGGTCAAAACCGCGCCGACGTTCAATTCTTTTCCGATCTCGCGCGGGTCTCTCGATTGACCCTGGTAGCGCGCGATCACTGACGACGGTCGCACCACCAGCGAACGCACACGAGCGAGTTCGGTAATCACCGCGTCGGCCAGCGAAAACTCATAAAAACTGGAGGCCGGATCGTTGCTCAAGTTTCGGAAGCAGAGAATCGCGAGACTCTTCTTTTCCTGATCCGTAACAGTTGTGAACGGCGTTTCGTGAATGTTTTGTTTTGAGATCGTCGCAGCATTCGGCGCGGACGTGGGCGATTCGCTGCGCGTGATCGATTTCAGCCAACGGACTGCGCGCGATACCGGATTCGCGCCGGCGAGGTGGCGCGGCGGCTCCGGCGTGACGCTTTGATAAGCAGCAGCACCAGCGTCGACTTCCTGCAAAACCTTGCGAAGCTCGTTGCGAAAGTCGTCCATGTTTTGGAAACGATCTTTTGGCTCTTTTGCCAGCGCGCGATCGACGATCTGTTGCAGTCGCGGCGGGACTCCGGTCGAACGCAACTCGCCGATGGGCTGCGGCGGATCGTGAAGCACTGCGTGACGGACGTCGATCGTGGTTTTACCGCGAAAGGGCCACGTGCCGGTCAGCATCTCATAGAGCAGAACGCCGAGCGAAAAAATGTCGGCGCGTTTGTCAACGCGATCGCCGCGCGCTTGTTCAGGCGCGGCGTAGGTTGCGGTCCCGTATGGAATGCCGAGCTCCGTCAGTTCCGTGCGATGAATGCCGGCGGTGGCCGCTTCCGTGTCGTCGAGCAGCTTGGCGAGGCCGAAGTCGAGTACTTTGACCTGCCCCGACGGAGTAACCATCACGTTGCCCGACTTGATGTCGCGATGAATGATGCCGCGACTGTGAGCGGTGGCGAGTGCGTCGGCAACCTGCAAGCCGATCAGCAGCGCGGTCTTCAGTTCCAGCGGACGGCCCGCGACGAGTTGCCGCACGTTCTTTCCTTCGACGTGCTGCATGGCGATGAAGTGAACGCCATCGACTTCGTCGAGATCGTAGATCGTGCAGATATTCGGGTGGTCCAACGACGACGCGAGACGTGCTTCGCGCTCGAACCGTTTCAGGTTTGCTTCTCTTGCGCTTAACTCCGGAGGGATGACCTTGATGACCACAGGGCGGCCAAGCTTGAGGTCGGTTGCTTTATAGACTGTGCCCTGTCCGCCCACGCCGAGCTTTTCCGTGATGCGATAGTTGCGAAGAGTCTTGCCTACCATGCGCTGGGACCATAGAGCTAGCCACCATGGATCTGCGGCAACTCTAGTCGAAAGTGGCGATCAGTTCATCAGCAGTAGCGGTCGCGGTGCCAACCTTCCCGACGACGATTCCGGCGGCGTGATTGGCAAGGGCAGCCGCTTCGAGCATGCTAGCGCCGGTTGCGAGTGCGGCGGCCAGGGCGGCGATAACAGTATCACCAGCACCTGTAACATCGTAAACCTCGCGCGCCGCTGTATTGACGTAAACAGGTTCGCCGTCGCCCTCGAGCAGCATCATGCCGCGATCGCCGCGTGTGATCAGCACGGCGTCGCAGCCAAGCTTGTTTCGAATCGTGGTTGCCGCGTGACGCGACCCGTCGTCGGAGTGGTCTTCGCTGTCGCTCATGCGCAAGGCTTCGTGGTGGTTTGGCGTGACGAGTGTTGCCGGCCGGTAAAAATTGAAATTGCGTAGTTTGGGATCGATCAAAACGGGCACACGCTCGTATGCAAACGGCAGTATCTCGGCGAGTATGCGTTGCGTCACCACGCCCTTGTCGTAATCCGAAACAACGAAAGCATCGGCTTCATGCAACGCTTCCTTCAAACGCCCGACGATCTGCTCTTCGATCTGTGAATTCACCGGCGTGCGCGATTCCCTATCGGCTCGCACGACCAACTGGCTATGAGCGATGATGCGCGTCTTGATTGTCGATGGGCGCAATTCGTCGACGATCAGGTTGTCATTTGCTTCGTCGCCCAGTTCGCGAAGACCGTTGCGCAGACGCTTGCCCGCGTCGTCGTCGCCGATGACGCCGACTACGCTGCCGCTGGCGCCGAGTGCGATCAAATTAGCGAGAACATTGGCGGCGCCCCCGAGATGGATCGACTCGCGCCTTACGTCAACAACGGGAACAGGCGCCTCCGGTGAAATCCGCGTGACGTCGCCCCAGACGAACTCGTCCAGCATCACATCGCCGAGTACGACGATCTTCCGGTTGTGAAGGTCGCGGAGAATTTCGGTACCACGGTGTTTAGTTAACATTTACTTTATGCTTAGTACTCGCTGCTTTGTGCTTAGTACTTTGTGCTTAGTTTGCTGCGAAAACGCTATCGTTGGCTGAAAGGTAAAACTGGCGAACAAGAACAAAGAACAAAGAACAAAGTACAAAGCACCAAGTACTAACCCATCAGTCGATCGATTGCACCCACCACTCGTTCCACTGGAACACGCAGGATACATTCCGGCTGGGGAAACTTCTCGCAAAAATAACCGTGACACGGTTGGCAGGGCATCTCTTCCCGCACCACTTCCGCCGCTGCTTTGTTCCAGGGCCGCCAGTGCGCCACGTTTGACGATCCGAAAATCACTACCGACGGCGTACCAACCGCAGCGGCGATGTGCGCGATGCCGCTGTCATTGCCGACGAAGATCCGCGAACGCGCTGCCACTGCGGCAACCTCCGGAAGCGACAAGTCAAACGACACAACACGGACCGAGGCCTGGTCGAGTAGCGATTTCAGAATCTCACGTTCCTGCGGCGCACCGATCGCGACGGAAGCAACGCCACGCTCGGCGAGCGCTTCGGTCACGCGGGCGAACTTTTCGGTGGCCCACTGTTTAGTTGCGAAAGCTGTCGCTGGATGGATCAGCGCAATCTGCCGATCGGCGAGTCCGGCGTCCAGGAGGCGTTGCTTGACGGCGCGGTCCGCTTCGGGCGTAACAGCGACGTGCGTACGCGGCCGATCCGTAACGGGAACTCCGGTCCACCCGAGCAGCGCGAGTTGTTGTTCGACGGAGTGTGTTTTTGGTTGGCCCCAGAGCAGCAGCGGCGACGGCGCCTGATGGTTGTGCAGATGCGCGTATTGATAAGTCTCGAGGCCGACCCGATGACGCGCTCCTGTTGCGCGTGTCAGAAACGTGGCAGTGGTCCCGCCGTGTAGGTTGTAGACCACGTCGTAGGTTCTCGACCTGATCTTGCGAGCGACGCGCGCGCGTGCCCGCAACCCGCCGCGCTCTAAAACGACGACGTTGCTTACGTGCGGATGGTCATCGAGCACTGGCGCTACCCAGTCTTCAACCAGGATGTCGATCTCTGCGTTTGGCAGGAAACGGTGTAACGCGAAAAGCGATGGCGTAGACAGCACGGTGTCACCGATTGAACGAAGCCGCACGAGCAACACCCGCCGCACCGTTGACCAGTCCCAGCGCGGGGGCGCCAGAGGTTCCGGAGCTCGCTGTTCCCGAGCCTCGTGGGTGTGCAATGTTCCCGTTTCAATCACGCGCAAAGTCACTTTCGAGAACTCCTGGTTACCAAATGCTTCCCGCAGGCGGGAAACACAGGTCATTCTTCCTCGATCGTCGCTTCGTCAATGAGCATCACCGGAATGTCATCGCGTATCGGGTAAACGCGCTTGCATTCGACGCATTTCAACGCGCTTCCGTCCGGCTTCAGCTCAACCTCTGCTTTGCACGCCGGACACGCGAGTATTTCCAAAAGTTTTTGATCAACTGCCATGGCATGACCTTTCTATGCGGCACTCAATTGCGGGAATGCCGAAAGCTTACCATAATCTATCGACACAGATTTAGAGCAGAACAGGGATATACAAGCATCAGATGTCACTCGAGTTTGCACTGCAATACGATTGCCCGCTTCGGGCCAACTATTCCGAACCACATCTCCGCCAGTGGGGCCGCCTGAGCAGCCTGCACGCAAAGTTGACCACCGGCGACGCCGTCGCGCCTTCTGTAGATAAGCTTCAGTGGGTCGAGAATGCCAGCGCCGAGATAGAACGGTTGCAGGCGGCGACGACGATTTGTGCTCACTGCCCGGCATGTTTGCCGCTCGAAGCAGCGGGCGAAGGGGAGTCGGTGGGTTGTCTGGGTCGGATCAACTACCCGGTCGAGGCGCAGTTTGAAAAGTTTCTCGCGGATCGAGTGCAGCTTTCGCTCGATACACTCGACATTGAAGACCAGCCACGGCTGATACGCATACTTGTCGATCCGGAGTCGCCGTTCGACGGCGAAGCGACGAAAGAGTTACGCCGCGTGGTGACACCCGAAGGGTTGCGCTTTTTTGAGTTGCGTGTGCCGATCGGGCTGACGCGTGACGCAGCACGGTTGACGACTGACAACATTTTTGATTTGCTGGCGGGCTTTAGTTCCGAAGACAGTGCCGCGACGACCTACACGCGCGAGTTTCCGTTTGAAGCTACCGCCGACTATTACGACCTCCTCGATCTACTCCTGCGCAACGAACTCTCGCAGTCCGAAATTGCACGGCTTACAGCGCGCAGCCGAAACTACACGCAGTTTCTGCGCCTGCTCACCGCGATCGAGAAAGCCGAAGCGCTGAACACACGCGTCCTGATCGATTGAATCCGCGGTTACTGCTTGCGCTCGTCGAGCAAACGGAGTGTGTCGAGAATGAGGTTTGTGTTGCTAAGGGCCTGGATACGGACAGGGTACTGGTCTGACGTTTTTTGAAATTCGAAGGTCCCGCTCGTGATCTCCACCACGCGTTCGAAGCCTTTATCACCGGTTTGCCCGTCGCAGTTTGCATCGACGATCCGGCCGTCGCTGAACATCACCTGGCCCTGACGTTTTTCACCACCCATCGTAAGGAGCCCGTTCAACCGGGCATTTTCGATCACTTGAATCGCGTCGAACACGCTGACGGAACTGAGATCGCCGGCAAGCGTGAAATGTCTGCGTTCGAACTGGGGTTCAGCTGTGGGTACGGGTTTGAGATCCGGTCGACGCGCGCGGCGAATCGCCTCGAGGCCGCCGGCGATGTTGATGCGTTCGTCGAGTTGTTTGGCCTCGAGGAGCCGGTCCTGGGCCGTGTCGAAGTCGTCGCGTTCGATGTAAAGGCTCGCCAGGGCGAGACATTGGCGGGCGGCTTCTTCAGTCTGTTTGTGCGCCGCGCAAATCTCGCGCAAGCGTTCGCGGAGCTTGATCGAGCGGGTGTTGATCTGCAGGGCGGTGCGGAGGCGTTTTATGGCGCGATCCGCCGCCTGATACTTCATGAACAGCTCAGCATCCAGGAGCGCGGCCTCGACTTCGCTGACATGCTCGGTTTGTGAGTCGGTGAGCGACATCGAAAGCGAGTTTACCACAAGCCATTTGCGGCTTTAGGACACTAAATCGTGCGGCTGATGGACCTTTTTTGGTGTGAAACACGCGTTACAGTTGGGGAAGTCGTACTGGCATGCAACCTGCGAGGCAACTGCATCGTACGACCTTCATCAGAGTATTTGGAAGGCAAAGACATGAATCGATGGATGAAAAGACGAATTGAACGCTCACGGGCTCGGTGCAAGGAATACCGACACGGATCCAGCCGCTAATTACCGCTCCGATTGGTTTTACTCGAATTTTCGAGAACTAACCTCTTGAATTCCGGTTTTAGGCCAAAGTTCAGCAAGATTCCGACCTCTATATCCGTAGCGCGCAGGTAGTTGAGTAACTGTGCGATGTGAGCTCGGTCCAGACACTCGCCACTTTAAGCTCGAGCAGGACCGAATCCTCGACAAGCATGTCTCCTTCAAACATACCCGCGCGCTGTCCACGGAACCACACCGGGATCTTGACGTAATTTGAGACCTTCAGTCCCGCCGCTTGTAATGCGAATCCCAAAGACCGCTGGTAAACGGACTCAAAGAATCCGTGTCCCAACTCATTGTAAACGTCATAAAAGACACCGATTACCTTGTAAGTTAGGTCCTTGTATTTGAGTTCCGCTCTCAAAATTCGATTTTCACTCCGACACGAATCTGCCGAGGACGCATCGTTCGCGTTGCGAGCAGGAAAGAGTTTAGAAGTGACTCGCGCTGCTCCGGTGAGGCGGTTGGGGAGAGAGCGTTGAAGTTGATGAATTCGGAGCCGAAGCTAAAGACAGTCTTGTTTAAGACGTTGTCGAATTCGATTATGGGGCGGAGGCGCAGCCGGCCAGCGTTGAACTCGCGAGTGACGTTCAGATCAAAGACGAACAGACCGGGACCGGTGCCGGCGTTGCGCGGAAGGTTTCCGGATTGACCGATGGCCGGCGCGCTGAATGAGCTGATCAGCGACGGGTCGATTGGTTGACCCGGTTTGCGCCAGCGAAGCAGACGCTTATCGCCGGAGAAGTTCGGTCGATCGTTCGAAACGTCGTCGAGATTGCGATCGACGCCGCCGAGCGAAATGTTGAAGGGTGCACCCGAAGCAATTCGCCAGATCGGCGACAACTGCAACGAGCCAAGATACCGCGGCAAACGGAACGTTCCCGAGAACACAAACCGGTGCCTGCGATCGAGCAAACTCCGCGCACGCTCAGCACGAAAATCTCCCGGCACAAGCGCGTCGGAAGTGTTCACCACACCATCGTCAACCAAACTCGATAGCGTATAGCCGGCACGAAAAGCGAAGCCGAACCCACGTAACGTACCAAACCCTCCAGAACTCCCGTCATACCCGAGATCAAACCGTTTGCGAACCTCGATCGTGAGCCCACGATAAAAACTATTTCCCGCCGAGATCAGTTGCTCAATCTCACCCCGTGACGGATCGGGACGCAGATTATTCAGCGCACCGAGCGCAACGTCGATGGCGGTCGTCGACGACGGAACATTTAGATTAACTACCGAGATCGGAACGCCGAATTCAACCACGCGTGCCACTGCGCTTTGATCCGTGTTTCCGAAAACAAACCGCACAAGCTCACCAGCAGTCGATACATTATGCAGCGGCCGAACACCCGTTCCTGTATTCACAAAATTTGCAAAATCGCGCGACGCCAGAAACTCCGAAAAGTTCCTGTACCCATCCGGCAGCACGGGCGCATTCGCATTGAACTCCCGCCAGAGATGAATCCCTCTCGTGAAGCTGACATTTGCCTCCAACGCGAACCCGCGCCCAAGGTCGCGCTCGACGCCGGCATTGACCTGATAACTCTCCGGAATCCGTAACCGCGGATCCAGGCGACGGAAGAATTCGGTATTCGAAACCGCAAGTCGTCTTAAATCCGTGGTCGCCGGAAAGTGCAGATTCGCGGCAATGAACGCCCTCCGCTGTTCAGCAGTCATCAACTTGCCGGTTGACGGGTCCTGAAGAAGGTTCGTGTCGAAGAAGAGTTGCTGCCGCCCGAGTGTGAAGTCGTCGATGGTCCTCAACAACGCGCGATTGAAAAAGATGCCACTGCCAAAGCGCAGCACCAGCTTGCCTGAGTCGAGCGGGCTGTACGCGACCGAGAAGCGAGGACCAAAGTTGTTGCGATCGCGCAGAATCGTCTCCCGTTCGTAACGCACACCGTAACTGACGAGCAGTTGCGGCAGCGCTTGCCATTCATCCTGCACGAAAAAGCTGACGTAACGATTCGTTTGTATCGACCGGCTCTGAAAGTTTTGCCGGAAACGGTTTGGCCGCCCGGCGAGGAAGTCTCCAGCACTCGCGAAATTAAAAGTGCCGGTGAGATCGGACAGGTCGATGAAGGTCGAACGAACGTAATGAACATCAGTGCCAAACTTCAACGAGTGCTCACCGCGGCTAACCGACAGCACGTTCTGCAACTGAAAACGATCTTCGCGGCGATCGCTTCCGCCCGACGTCGAGGATCCAGCGACCAGAGTTCCCGAACGTCGCTCCGGATCGCCTGCGACCAGCGGATCGTTCAAGGCTATAAGCACTACCGGTGTTCCCGCCGCCTGTGCTTCAAACGCGGGCGCCAGGCGCGAGTACTGCACGCGTAACTGATTTATCGTCTGCGCGGAGAAAACGTAGTTATCGGAAACTGAAACCGCATCTGAATGGCGTCGTCTGCCCTGGAACGCTTCGGCGAGACGGTTCCCACCGCCAAACTGTCGCAGATTCAACGATCGACCGCCTTGGTACACAATCGATACATTGTGCAACGCGCTGAACGGATGATCGACGCGCGTGGTCAAACTGGTGTTCTTCAACGGCGTACTGACCGGTTCGATGTACGGCGCGAGTTCTGCCGCAAGCGCAGGCGACGAGACGTCTTCGAGACGCGCACGTTCGGGATTAGTCGGCAACGGCAAGGGAAACAAAGGGTTCTGCTGAACCGGAACCAGCGTATCGATGAGCGCGCTATCGAGCACTTTGTTGAATTCGTAGGAGGCAAAGAACACCGATTCATTTCTAATTGGACCACCCAATGTAAAACCGGAGACATGATCCTGAAGCGGCAGTCTCGCAAGCCCGAGCGAGTTGTTCTTGAAGGTGTTGGCGTTGAGCGCTTCATCACGAAAGAAGTAGAAGGCGCCCCCATGAAACTCGCGCGAGCCGCTGCGCGTGCGCAGGTTCACTCGCCCGCCTGACGCTCGCCCATACTCAGCAGAGAACTGGTTTGTGATCACTTGCACTTCCGCCACCGCTTCGAGCGAAGGTTGGAAACGTTCGCGGGCCGCGCGATCGTCGTTGTTATCAAGTCCATCGATGGTGAGATTGTTTGAGTACGCGGGTGCTCCGGCGAGCGAGAAGAGTCCCGATTCTTCGGGTGTTGACGCGGGATTGGAGTTGCGATCCTCGGCTAGATCGCGTGTCGAGAGCGGCTCCTCAGTAACTCCCGGCAATGTGAAGATCAGATCCAACACCGACCGCGACGCCAGCGGCAGCGACTGCGTTTCACGAGCAGTCAGTGTTGCGCCAACCACCGTTCGCTTCGTATCGACAAGCGGCGTTTCCGCGGCAGTTACAACTACCGGCTCCACTACGATGTTCGAAGGAAGCAGCGTCACATCAAGCTGCAAACTTTGACCGGACGTGGTCCTGATCTGTGTGAATTCCTGAGTTGCGAAGCCACGACAGGAAACCCGAATTACATAACTTCCAGGTTCCAACTGGATCAAACGATATCGACCGTGTGCATCCGTTGTTACTGTTCGAGTATTGGCCAGGACTTCGGCACCCGGAATCACAGCCCCATTCTGATCGAGAATCCGGCCAAAAATGGTGACGGTATCCAGATCCTGTGCGTGAACGAATTGAAAGTTGAAGGTGAACAGGAAAAGAGTGAGAAGCGTGAGACGTGAGGTCATTTTGTAAACTCCTGAGTTGTGAGGTTAAAGCGCGGGGCACTTTAACACTCAGCGCGTTTACAGATCAACCGCGTGTAGTTCGACGTCGGAGTGCTGCGGCGCGCGTGAGTGGGACCAGCGCATCACTGCCCTCGGGCGCCATATCGAAATTCGTCAGCTCCTCGGCGTGCGTCTGCAAGTACTGGAAGAACCGTTCAAACTCGTGCTGCATTGCATCCATCTTCTCGCGCATGTTGAGAATGATCTCGACGCCGGCGAGGTTTACGCCAAGGTCGCGCGTCAATGAAAGGATCAGCTCCAACCGCTCGAGATCGGGATCCGTATACAATCGCGTGTTGCCCTCGGACCGAGAGGGTTTCAACAACCCCTCACGCTCATACAAGCGCAACGTCTGCGGATGAATGCCGTACTGCTCCGCCACAGCACTGATCGTGTAAGTTTTCGGCTTTCTACTCATAACTTTGATGAGTTCTGTACTTCGTACTAGTACTTTGTTCGCTCTCGCAGCGAGCTATCCAATAGCGGAAGTACTAAGCACAAAGTACAAAGCACAAAGCACTACTCCAGCCCCATTTCGACGCGCGGGTTCGTCGAGTTCAATCTTGAATACTCGCGCAACAGTTCCTTCGTCTCCTCCGAAATCACCTTCGGCAACGTCACCTGCACTTCGACAAACTGGTGACCCTTCGCGCCCGGATTTCGCAGCGACGGCGCACCGCGCTCGCGCAAACGAAACTTTTGTCCTGACTGCGTGCCCGGCGGAATGCGCAACTGCGTTTTTCCATCAACCGTCGGCACTTCTATCTTCGCGCCCAGCGCCGCTTCAGGAACCGTGATCGGCACGGTCACATAAATGTTGTCACCCTTGCGCGTGAAATACTTGTGTGGTCCAACGTTCGTGATGATGTGCAAATCGCCCGCAGGCGCGCCCATCCGGCCGCCTTCACCTTTCCCGGGAATCCGCACGCGCGAGCCTGTCTCCACACCGGCGGGAATACGCACCTTCACAGTCTCCGTTTTCGGCGTCGTGCCCTTGCCTTTGCACAGCGAACATGGCGTGCGACGACGTCCGGTGCCGCCACAGTCGGGACACTCCTGCGCAAAACGCAAACGTCCGCCGGCGCGTTGCACCTGGCCCGAACCTTTGCACGTCGAGCAAACGACGACTGGACCACCGATGTCGCCCGCACCGTTGCACCGCGAACACTGTTCGGAACGATTCACCGTGATGTTTGTCGTCAGACCGTTGATTGCTTCCTCAAACGAGAGCGACAACGGCATCTCGATGTCGGCGCCTCGCTGTGGTTGTGGGCGCGGCGGTTCCTTATCTTTCGCAGCTCCGCCACCGAACAAGTCCGCGAAGATGTCGCGAAAGGTGCTTCCGGCGCCCCCCGCCCCGGTCGAACCGCCGCCCCAATCAAATCCTGTGAAATCAAAACCCGGCGCCGAACGCCCACTCGATGGACCAGCACCTCTGGCTGCCGCGTCGGCGAGGTTGTCGGAATACTGCCCGAAGCGATCGTAAACACTTCGTTTCTTCGGATCCGACAACACGTCGTGCGCTTCAGACATCAGCTTGAAACGCTCCTCGGCGGCTTTGTCACCCGGATTTACGTCAGGGTGATACTTGCGCGCCAAACGCCTGTAGGCCTTCTTGATCTCTTCCGGCTTGGCGTCGCGCTTGATGCCGAGTATTTCGTAATAGTCCTGCTTATTAGCCATCCGTAGTTCGCTGCGCTTGAACAAAGGGCGGAGCCGTCACTTCATCTCCGCCCGTTCCTCAGTAAACCGATAATTCAAAACCCGGTTTACTTGTTTTCATCTACGTCGACGTATTCAGCGTCGATCACATTATCGTCACCCGAACCGCCCGAGGACGACGCACCTGCCGCCGATGCCTGGTCGGCCGGTTGTGCGCCACCGGATGGTGTCTGTTGGTACAGAGCCTCCGCCAGTTTGTGCGACGCCGTCTGGAGCTGATTGAACGCGTTGTTGAGTTTCTCAACGCCGCCTTCAGCCAACGCCTTCTTAGCTTCCGCGATGGCCGACTCGACTTCTCCCGCGACCGCTCCAACCTTGTCGCGGTTGTCGGACAGTGTCTTCTCCATCTGGTAAACAAGGCCATCCAGACGATTGCGAGCTTCGATCTCTTCACGTTTGCGAGCGTCGTCCGCAGAGTGGGCCTCAGCGTCCTTCATCATCCGGTCGATCTCTTCCTTCGCCAGACCCGAAGAAGCCGTGATCGTGATCTTCTGCTCGCGGCCCGTGCCCATGTCTTTCGCCGAGACGTTCACGATACCGTTGGCGTCGAGGTCGAAAGTAACTTCTACCTGGGGCATACCGCGTGGTGCCGGCGGAATGCCGACAAGATGAAACTTACCAAGCGTGCGATTGTCAGCCGCCATCGGTCGCTCGCCCTGCAACACGTGAACTTCCACTGAAGTCTGGTTGTCAGACGCAGTCGAGAAGATTTCCGACTTGCGTGTGGGGATCGTGGTGTTGCGCTCGATCAGCTTGGTGAAAACTCCACCGAGCGTTTCGATACCCAGACTGAGCGGCGTCACGTCGAGCAACAAAATGTCTGTCTTCTCGCCGGAAAGGACGCCGGCCTGCACGGCCGCGCCAATCGCTACCACTTCGTCAGGATTCACGCTCTTGTTTGGCTCCTTGCCAAACATTTCCTTCACGATCTCCTGGACCTTCGGAATACGGGTCGAACCACCGACGAGAACCACTTCGTCGATCTTCTTGGCGTCGAGTCCGGCGTCTTTCAGCGCCGTCTCCACTGGACCGCGGAGTCGCGTCAGGATTGGGTCGACGAGCTGCTCGAAACGAGCACGCGTGAGTTTCATCGCCAGGTGTTTGGGGCCTGACTGGTCCGCCGTGATAAACGGCAGGTTGACCTCAGTCTCCATCGTGCTCGAGAGCTCGATCTTCGCTTTTTCCGCAGCTTCCTTGAGTCGCTGCAAGGCCATCTTGTCAGCCGAAAGGTCGATGCCCTGGTCCTTCTTGAACTCTTCGATAATCCACTCGATCAGCCGTTCGTCGATGTCGTCACCGCCGAGGTGCGTGTCGCCGTTTGTCGACTTCACTTCGACGACGCCTTCGCCGACTTCGAGAATCGAGACGTCAAACGTGCCACCGCCAAAGTCGAACACCGCGATGGTTTCGTCTTTTTTCTTGTCGAGACCGTAGGCGAGCGCCGCTGCTGTCGGTTCGTTGACGATACGCATCACTTCCAGACCGGCGATCCTGCCGGCGTCTTTGGTGGCCTGACGTTGCGAGTCGTTGAAATAAGCGGGGACGGTGATCACCGCCTTATCGACCTTCTGGCCGAGATAGTCTTCGGCTGACTGCTTCATCTTTTGCAGGATGATCGCCGAAATCTCCGGTGGGCTCCATTCCTTGCCGCCCGCCGAGATACGCACGTCGCCGTTGCCGGCGCCCTGAACTTTATAGGGGACCTGTTTAATCTCTTCAGTAACCTCGTTATAGCGACGTCCCATAAATCGCTTGATTGAATAGACAGTGTTCTCCGGATTGGTAACCGCCTGGCGTTTGGCAACCTGTCCGACGAGGCGACTGCCGTCTTTGGTGAAGGCCACGACTGATGGCGTGGTGCGGCCGCCTTCGGAGTTTGTGATCACGGTGGGCTCACCGCCCTCCATCACCGCCACCACCGAGTTGGTTGTTCCGAGGTCAATTCCAATAATCTTGCTCATGTTGATTTAATCTCCAAACCTAACCACAGTTCGACACGAATCTCACGATTCCCGCCCTTGAATGCCTGCATAATATAAGACCTGAGTGCGTTGTTGTCAAGTTTTGTTGAGTGTGGATCTGTCCTCGTTTACGAGTTTGGAGACGAAAAAGACGTAGTGGGCGCCGGAGAGGACGGCGAAGGCGAAAACTGTGGTGTAGAGCGTCGGGAGGTAGTAGCCCGTGCCGTATGGATAGCTGGCGGCGAAGATGATCAGGCCGATGGCAACGATCTGCACGGTCGTATTGATTTTGCCCAGGAACGAGGGGCGAAAACGGCGGAATCCGGTGACGATGTTGATCGCGGCCGCGCCCACCAGAATGAAGACGTCCCGGCTGATGACTGCCACTGTGACCCAGAAGGGAATCGGCAAATGGGACGGCAAAGGTTGTGGAAATACCGACCGCATCGAGAGCACGACAAACGCCGTTACCAGCAGCAGTTTGTCCGCGATGGGGTCAAGGATGGTGCCGAGCTGCGATTTCTGGTTGAAACGGCGGGCGAGGAGGCCGTCGAGTCCGTCGGTCACGCCTGCGAGGATGAAGACGGCGAGTGCGAGCACGAATTTTTGGTAGAAAAGCAGTGAGACAAAGACCGGAATCAAGACCATCCGGAAAACGGTAAGAAGGTTGGGAACAGTAACGATGCGTGCGGACATTTAGATATCCGTGATACCCAGTCAGGCGATGTGCGGTTAGATGTGCTTCCCGCCTGCGGAACGCCAGTGAAGGGAGAATTCCGGTTTCTTCTGTGTGTTTCCCGGTTGGGGAACGCCAGTAAAAGAGAACTTTTCCAATTTCCCTTACTTGCTGCTGCGGAGTTCCAACAAGGAGATTTCAGGAGGGCATCCGTATCTGATGGGCAGCACCACGGTACCCAGACCGCGGTTGACGTAAATCTGTGTATCTCCCTGGCGCCCAAGCCCTTTCAGCATCCGGCGCCGCGGACGGCCCGAGGCACTCCGCTCACCTCGAATTGCGACCTGACCGCCATGCGTATGACCGCTCAGCACGAGATCGACCAACGCCCGAGCGGCGCGTCGAAGAATGACCGGATTGTGCGCCAACAACAGTTTCATCTCATCGGTGCGAGCACCCGCAAGCGCCAGCGAGAGGTCTTCCAGACCGACCATCGTATCGTCCACGCCGGCCAGCCAGATGCTGTCGCCGTTTAGCTCGAAGTGCATGCCCTCGTTGATCAGCACCGTAATTCCTTCGGCCCGAAACAGGTCGGTAATAAGGGCAGCATCGGTCCAGTGGTCATGGTTTCCGAGGACAGCATAGACGCCGTAGCGCGCTTTGAGACGACCCAGCATCTCGGCGCACGGCGCAGCGTATCGACGCTCCTTCGAGATGTAGTCGCCGGTTAGGGCGATGATGTCAGGTTTGAGCCGGTTTGCAGTGTCGACTGCCCGTTCGATTTGTTCGCGATCGGAAAACGGACCGTGGTGAACGTCCGAGAGCTGAACGACGCGGAAACCGTCAAAAGCCTTGGGAAGTCGATTCAGGTGGATGCGTTCATGCTCGATGGTGAGCATGTACGGCTCTGTAAGCGCGGCGCGGGCGACGTGCGTCAGACTAACCGCGAGTGACCGCAGGGGAGTTTCTGGTCGGTTGGAACCGCCGTAAGGCGCGACACGTCTACGCTGGTTCCATCGAATCGGAGTCGCCATCTTTTTGCAGTTTGATTAGCGCCAACCTGCCGGGGCGAAGCGCTTAAGTGGGGCGCATTATAGAGAGGTCCCCCGGGTGACGCAACTCACGAATTGTGCTCGCAACTGCGCGCGATATGTCATAATCCCGCCACCTGGCCCAAAAACACTATGAAAACATCAATACTGGCGCTAAGCGCGCTTATTGTGAGCGTGTTTTTTATTTTTCCGTCAGGCGTTTTGGCGGCCCCGGTTGAAGCAGAAGGCGGCGGTGCGCACGGGCTGGATCCGGCGGTTTTGATCGGCGTCGCGGTGATGCTGGTGATGGCAAAACTGGGCGGCGAGATTTTCGAGCGGCTGGGCCAGTCGTCTGTTCTCGGCGAACTGTTTGCCGGCGTTCTGCTTGGAAATCTGGTCATTTTGGGTTTCACCAGGGTCGAGCCGCTGAAGACGAACGACACGATTGCGGCGTTGGCTGAACTCGGCGTGATCATTCTGTTGTTTGAAGTCGGGCTTGAGTCAGACTTGCGGCAGATGATTGAAGTCGGGTGGTCGTCGCTGCTCGTGGCGTTCTTAGGGGTCGTCGCACCGTTCTTTCTCGGTTGGGGGGTGTCGGCATACTTCCTGCCCGACGCCGCAACTCTGACGCACATATTCATCGGCGCCACGTTGTGTGCGACCAGCGTCGGCATCACGGCGCGTGTTTTTAAAGACCTCGGAAAGTTGGCGACCCGGGAGGCGCGCATCATTCTCGGCGCCGCGGTGATCGACGACGTCCTTGGTCTGTTAATCCTCGCGGTTGTTGCCGGCGCAATTCGGGCGGCGGCGGTTGGTGGAGTACTGTCGAGTTTCGATGTCGTTTGGATCGCGGCGAAGTCGTTCGCGTTTTTGGTGGCCTCGGTCGCGATCGGAATTCTGCTGGTGCCGCGGCTGTTGCGTGGTGCGGGTCGACTCGAAACACGAGGGGTTTTGCTCACGCTCGCGATTTCGTTTTGTCTGTTTTTGTCGTGGGCTGCGATGGAAGTCGGGTTGGCGGCAATTGTCGGCGCGTTTGCGGCGGGTTTGGTGTTGGACGAAGTTCATTACCAGCCAAAAGACGGGCGTGTCGAGCGAGACCTTCATGATCTTTTGCAGCCGGTGAGCACGGTCCTGGTGCCGATCTTTTTCGTGTTGATGGGCCTGAAGGTCGATCTGCGCCTGTTTGCGCGAGTCGACATTCTTGGTTTCGCGTTTGTGCTTACGGTTGCGGCGATTATCGGGAAGCAGATTTGCGCGTTGGGTGTGGTTGAGCGCGGTGTGAGTCGTTTGGCGATCGGACTCGGGATGATACCGCGTGGCGAAGTGGGGTTGATCTTCGCGGGTATCGGGGCGAGTTTGATGTTGCCTGCGGCAAACGGTGTTAGTGAACCGGTAGTTAATCCGGCGACTTTCGGCGCCGTCGTTATCATGGTTATCATTACGACGTTGATAACGCCGCTTGCGTTGAAGTGGGCGTTGGAGAAAAAGGGCTCGGGCAAAGGGAAGGGAAAAGGGAAGGAATAGACCAATGGCAACAAAGGACCAGCACAAAGTCGGCACGCCCTCGAAACCACGTGGACAGCAGACCGGGTTCGCCGGTAATCCCGATCAAAATCGTGCAGAGAAGGAAGATACTCCGGCACTGCGGGGCGTCAGGAAGAAAAGCAACCGGATGTTTGGTGATGCCTCGGAACAGCACATCGGCGGTGATGCGGTGACGCCCAGTACGAATCGTCCATCAACACCGGCAATGCGGCCGCTGGGTAAGAACAGATCATGATTAAAAATTTCCTCTGACATGTGTTTCCGCATGCGGAACAACAGCGACACAGGGGAGCTGTTACTTAGCGCGAATGAGCCAGGCGTTTGCTCCGGTGGCGCGGGCGGGGCAGTTGGGCACGGTGCGCTCGCCGATCACGATGTAACCACGCGGCAGCGGGAATCCCTTGCAGACTGTTTCAGTTGGACCAGGCAGACGGATTTCCCACGCGTTTGTCGTGATCTCCGAATTGCTGCTGTTCCCACATGCGGCCGACTTCACCTCGCCAATAACAACGTAACCTTCCGGCAGTGGCGCAGCCGCAATCTCACGATCTTTCCACACGAAAAATGCTTTGCACATCGTCTCGGTCCGACCGGGTTTCCTGACAAACCACGCATTCGGTTCGCCATCACGCGCTGGAGGTTGAGGCCCTGTATTCTGAGGCACGCGAGTCCGCTGCGTCCCCTGCGGACAATGCGAAACAAACCCTTCCTTCACGATAACCATGTCGATCGGCGGGTTTGGACCTTTGCACATCCAACGCCCCCCACTTGTCGACTTAACCACCGGATCGTTTCGCGACACAGGCAACGACGCATCACTCTCAACCGTCGTCGGCATTAACGCACGCTGCGTGTTTGCCGTACGCACAACAGCTCCTGATTTATCCACTATGTACCCTGTGCGCGCGCGAACAACCAGTTGCGGACGATTGACGCGCACTTCTACACGACGCTGTTCGCCTGCCTGGCCACTCATCCTCGGGTAGTAACCGATGCTGTACTCGTTGTGCAGTTCGTCGACGATGCTCGAGATTGCCTGGTCCAAGTCGCTTATCTCCGAAGCCGGGTAAACTCCGGTGCTCGTAATGTCGGCAAGCCGGCGCAGGTACGCACCGGCGCGACGGTAATCCTGCTCGCTAAAGCCGGTGCCTTCAGTTGGCAGACTGCTGTTCGCAGGCGCTCGCGTTTTCATGCGATCGTAGGTGCTGAACTGGACCGGATAGATCAGCGTGTCGGTGCGTTCGACCTTCCGCAACGTGCTCTCGAGAGTTGCGGCCTGGCTGTCGTTATCGACGCCGTCGCTAAAGAGAATCAACGCGGTTCGACCTTCGAGCCGATTCATTTCGTCGATCAGCGAATCGATGGCATCATAAACGCGACTGCTGCCGCCTGGACGAATACTCCCAATCGCGTTGCGCAGCGTTTCTGGATCGCTCGTCGCTTCCGTGAGCACTTTGAAATCGTCGGAAAACGAGACCACGACCGCACGGTCGCGCGGCCGCATCTTGTCGACAAACGCGAGCGCCGCATGTTGGATATCGGCGAGATTGAACACGGTCGAACGGCTGGTGTCGATCACGAGCGCGACAGTGAAAGGATTATCGACCGGTGCGAAGTAAGCGATCTCCTGTTTGACTCCATTTTCGAAGACCTCAAAGTCTTCGCGACGGAGGTTCGGAACAAACTTCCCGTCGCGGCCGATTACCAGCACCGGCGAGTTGACCAGCGTGGTCCTGACCCGAACCACGTCGTCGGGCCCAACCTCCTGTGCGCGTGCTAACCCGGCCAATACGAAGGCAACAACAAGCGCTGTTTGTAGTATCTTTAGCACGGCAACAGATTAACTCAGATACCACCTCGCGAGGCCAACCAATTGGACGGATCTGTGTCTATGACGGCGGTGGCTGACAACGAAACCGATCTAATCCGTCGCGCTCAGGCCGACGACGCGAACGCGTTTTGCTCACTCGCCGAACGTTACGCGCGACGCATCTACCTGCTGGCGTTTCACTATTGCCGCAACGCGCAGGACGCGGAAGATCTGTCGCAGGAAGTCTGGCTGAAGGCCTATCAGGCGCTCGCCGGTTTCCGCGCCGACTCCTCGTTCTACACATGGCTGCGCCGCATCACGATCAATTCGTTTCTCAATCACCAGCGAACGGGTTCGTTTCGACAGCAGGGCCAGACGAAGTTCGTCGAACTTGTCGACGCCGATCGCGAAAGCGGTTTCGAATCGCGCTCTGTTTCCCCCGAGACTGTTTACAACAAGGTGTTGTTTGAAAGCGTAATGAACGCACTCTCAGAACTGACGCCGTCGCAACGGCTGATGTTCCTGCTGCGGCATTACGAAGGAATGTCGTACGACGAAATCGCCGCTGCGATGAACTGCTCGACCGGCACGGTAAAAAAAGGCGTGTCCCGCGCCATCGCGAAATTACGCTCAAAGCTGGATACAAACGCTGACGAACCCGAGCGCCTTACTCGTCTCGCTGCTGAATGCTGATCAGGAGTTTTTAAATGCACAACTGCAAGACAACAAGGGACCGCTTAACCGAACTTCTTCTCGACGGAGTGGATCCGCGCGCGGTCCTGGGGAGGGACCTGCGCGAATGTGCTGAGTGCCGCGCCGAGTTGACCGAGCTTAGCGAGACGCTGCGAGTGACCACGCGACTGATCGAGGCTGCCACGCCACCCAACAGCTATTGGCCCGGTTACCACGCGCGCCTCAAAGAACGACTGCGTGCCGCGCAGCAGCCGCGCGTCGTGCCGGGCCAATACGATCACGCAGACAGTCGATCATTGCTAACTCGGTTTTTCTTTTCGTCGATCCGTGTGCCTGTGCCTGCCGGTCTCGCGCTGTTACTGATCATGGGACTGGCGTTTATGTTTTCGACGCGCGTTCCGGCTGAGCCTGTCGTTGTTCAAGTGCCGATCGAAGTCCCCGTGGTCCAGGAAAGGACCATCGAGCGCATTGTCTATCGCGATCGCGAAAAACCGACGAGGCGTGCACGGCGAACACCAGCGCCGCCGGCAAACGACTCGGCGCTCGCCGCGTTACAGGGTTTCAAACCGACCGAGGAAGTGAAACTGACGGTCATCAAAGGAGGCGCTGCGAATGAGAAATAGAATTTGGGCCCTCCTGATTTGCGTTCACTGCCTTGCCTTTGGCGCCGCGGCGCAAAGTCCCGCGAAGCGACAGTTGGTATTGCCGGTCGCCAACGGAGGCTTCGTCGCCTTTAGAAGTGAAACATCCGGGCCAGGCAGTGCGCAGATGAAAGAAAACTCGCTCTCGGCGTTGCTGTTTGCACAAGCCGTCGCCGGCGAGGATCGCGTCATCCACCGCGTACTCACAGACGCCGATCGACGCGTCGTCTTTGCTTACGATCTGGCAATCAATTCCGATCCGGTGACGAAGAAGTTCAGCCTGGCTGTGCTTCCAGCTGACGAAGCGTTTCGCCGCTCGTTTTTGAAAGACTCAGCGCCCCTCCGGGCGCACGAGGGGTTTGCGACGTTTCCCAAGTCGACAACGCCACAGACCCTCGACGACGGTGATGCGGTTTCGCTCGAACTGCTGGTGAATCGCGAGTTGGACGTGAAGATAGTCGACGTCGTGAAGGTGACTTTCGATCGCTCGCTGCTTCGCGAGAACTATCTCGACGCGCCGCCAAAAGACTTTACACTCGATGCCGTTTCGCTCGCCGTGAAGAGTTACGAACTGACGATCGACGGCACACTTGTAGGCAGAAGCAAATCGAAGATCGGCTGCGCCGGCTCGTTGCTCTGGATTTACATTCCCGACCGCGGGCGGTTCATCTTCTCGCTGGTGCCGCGCGATGGTTATTCGTTTCAAAAAATCGGGCTGCTTGACGACAACCGGATCGAATTCGAAGTCGACGGCGAATTTTACGAATGGACCTCGGGCGATTCGATCCTTGCAAGCGGGGGCGTGTGGCACCTCTGGGTTTTGCACGATCCCGAGTACACGCCGTTTTTTGGAGCGCAAAAGAGCGCGCCAGCCTTCGCCCAAAAGCGACCGAACGTACTGGAAAAACTAGAAGACCGTTTACTGACGCGGCAGGGAATCACGCTCCTGCGCAATGGTGGATCAGGTAAGCCCAGGCAAAACATCGACACTCCTCAGCGCGTCATAATCGGCGGCGCCGACAACATTGAAAATCTGCTGCCGAAGAATCCTTAAGTCACCCAACCACGAAAGTAGTTAATCAACGCTCTCAGCCAAACGGATTTGGTGGAGAAAGGGGCACGTGTGCTCACAAGGAGATCACTATGAAAAGAAGATTTCTTCTACTGGCAATTAGTTCATTGTTACTCATACCGTCGAACGTGGTGGCGCAGACGCAGGATCTGCCGAAGTTTGAGATTGCCGGGGAGTTCAGCACGCTTGAACGAGACGGTTTTGGAAATAAGCAAACGGAACCCGGTGTAGGTGCGCGCTTCACTTTCAACTTCAACCGCAGTCTCGCGTTTGAAACTGCCGGCTATTTCTTTCCGCGTCAGTGCAATCTCTGCAGGAATGAGGGAAGTGTGAGTCAGGTGGTTGCCGGCGCGAAGATCGGGAAGCGTTTCGAGAAATGGGGGATCTTCGCAAAAGCGCGTCCGGGAGTGGTGAGTTTCAGTCGCGGTGAGTTTAATCCAATTCTCATCACGCCAACTGGACCAATCGCGATTCAAACCAATCGCATCACCAGCTTTGCGACTGATTTTGGTGGCGTGCTCGAGTTCTACCCTTTACCAAGAATCGTTACCCGTTTCGACGTGGGTGACACGATCATTCATTTCAGGCGTCGAACTACAAATGGGGTGATATTCAACCCAACTACGGGAGAGTTCGACCTTTTCCCGTTTGTCCGCCCCGCGCGAACTACGCACAATTTTCAATTCACTGCGGGCGTGGG
>CBFGMX010000017.1:0-52467 GCA_965649955.1 uncultured bacterium | reverse complement strand
AGTCGCTTCATCAGTTGTTGCCCTCGCGATACGGAATCATTGGTCATATATCATTTGACATTTCTCATTTGACATTGAGGAGGCGCTGGTGCGCCTCGACCTAACTTCGTTCAACTGCCAAATGACCAATGTCAAATGATATATGACCAATGAGTCAGGGTTTGGTTTCGACGACTCGCTTCAATTGCGTTGTGTTTGGTCCCTGCTTAAACGCCAGACCGGTGACGTTGCCGTCTTCGACGTTGAACGTGACTCTGATTCCTTCAAACTCAAGCGGGCGAAAAGTGGTCTTATCGATGGGAATCATTGGGATTGTCTGACCCTGCGCGATTACGAACAATTTGCCCTCTTTGATGGTGACCGAAAACTCGGGCCCCGGCTCTGCCTTGTACTTGCCGGCGTAAGACTGCAAGGTCGGCGCGTCGATCTCCGGTGGAGGTACTGCGCCGGCTTTTTTCAACAGCTCCGCGATGGCGGCGCCTTTCTCATTGCCTGTTGACGCGACCAGTGCCGCAGTTAACGTCTCCGGTTTGGCCCCACCCTTGTCGAGCGCAACCTTTACGAGCGTCTCGTTGCCGCTGCGCACGCCGGACATCAGGACTTCATCGACCCCGGTCGGATCCTTTTCGAACAGGAGCCGCACGACTTCGGCGTGACCGTTATCGAGTGCCCACGTCCGGGCCGTTGCGCCGTAAAAAGTATCTTTCACTGTCGGATCGGCGCCACGATCGAGCAGCACTTTCACAACGTTCGCGTGCCCGCGCTCAGCGGCCTTGAACAACGCGGTCTGGCCATAGCGAAACTTCGCGTTGACGTCAGCGCCCTTGTCCAGCAAGGACGTCACTGCCGCTGCGTCGCCCTTGCGCGCCGCCTCGAACAGTTGATCGTTAAGTTCCTGCTTCGTATTTTGGGTAAACAGCAGAGCGAGCAGCGAAAAGAGGAAGAACTTTTGTAGGGCGAACATTCGTCTTTTCCTCGAACTTGTCGGAGTGCTAATAGTCCGTGAGCGATCACGGATTAACGGATCAGTCGGAACCTGTTAGAATCCACAGAAAAAATGTAACGCAGCAACGTGAGCTTACGTATTCTACATCTTCAAGGTTGCAAAGCGAACAACGTTATCTTAAACCGGACGAGCCTGCAAAATGACTAAACTGATCTCCATTATTTTGAACGTTTGTCTCGCATTTACGCTCGCAGCCGCGAGTGATTGGGCCGAATGGCGTGGACCAGCACGGGACGGCGTCTCGAGTGAAAAAAACTTGCCGGTGAAGTGGTCGCCAACCGGCGACAACCTCGCCTGGAAAGTTCCATACGGCGGACGCTCGGCGCCGATCGTGATGGGCGATCGCGTCTACTTGCAGAACGGGGCTGGCCAGGGCGAGACGTTGCAGGAGCGCGTGATGTGCTTCAACGCCGACACCGGCAAGCTGCTCTGGGAACATCGTTTCAATATTTATCTCAGCGACGTTCCTCCGCATCGAATTGGCTGGGCATCTCCCGCGGGTGATCCAACGACGGGCAACGTTTACATTCTCGGCGTGGGCGGCAACCTGATCGGGCTCAACCGCGACGGTAAAGTCATTTGGGAACGATCGCTCGGCGAAGATTTCGGCTTGCTCACGACGCACGGCGGACGCACCGTCTCTCCAATCATCGACGGCGACCTCGTCATCATCAGCGGCGTGACCTTCATGTGGGGCCAGCATGGACGCGGCGGTCATCGCTTCATGGCGTTCGATAAAAAGACCGGCGAAACGATGTGGATCAGTTCTCCCGGACAGCGACCTTACGACACCACCTACGCGCCGCCAATTATTGCCAACGTTAACGGCATGCGACTGCTCATCCAGGGCGCAAGCGACGGCATGGTCCACGCCATCAAACCACAAACCGGCGAACCGGTCTGGCGCTACGAGATCAGCAAACGCGGACTTAACACGGGCGTAGTCGTCCGCGGTACGACTGCAATTCTGACGCACAGCGAAGAGAACCTCGATTCCAGCGAGATGGGCAGGATGGTGGCCATCGACGCCACGGCCAAGGGTGACGTAAAACCGGAACAAGTAAAGTGGACGATCAAGGGCTGGCAGGGCGGTTTCTCATCGCCCGTGATCGATGGTGATCGTCTTTATCAGATCGACAACGGTGCGAATCTTGGCGCCTTCGACCTGAACACCGGGAAACAACTCTGGTTACAAAACCTCGGAACCATTCAGAAAGCATCGCCCGTCCTCGCCGATGGCAAGTTGTATGTCGGGACCGAGAACGGAAGGTTTTTCATCCTGAAGCCGTCGGCGACCGGATGCGAGATTCTCGATCAGGACGCGCTCGGCAGTGAAGCGCATCCGGAAGCGATTATTGCGTCAGCGGCAGTTTCGAATGGACGCGTGTACGTCGTCAGCGATTCCGGGCTTTACGCGATCGGAAAGAAGTCGACGACCAGCAGTTCGGCGCCCGCGCCGCCGTCTTCGGCAGTTGGCAGCAGCGTAAGTTCAAATCCGGTGACGCACGTGCAGGTGGTCCCAACAGAACTGATTTTGAAACCGGGTGACAAGGTCAACTTCCGCGCCCGTCTTTTCGACGCGCAGGGAAACTTCATTCGCGAAGAGCAGGCGGCGACGTGGTCGTTGGACCAACTCAAAGGCACGGTTACGAACGGCCAGTTCACTGTTGCCGGCGACGCGATCAACCAGGCAGGTTGGGTGAAAGCGACTGTCGACGGTGTCAGCGGCAGCGCAAATGTGCGCGTCTTTCCTCCGCTTCCGTGGAACGAAACGTTCGACTCGGTTGCCGTTAACGCTGCACCGGCTTCATGGGTCAGTATGACCATGAAATTCGGCGTGCGCGATCAGAATGGCAACAAAGTGCTTGCAAAACTGACCGAGGGGTCTTCCCTGCTCAGCCGGTCTCGCGCCTACATTGGACCATCCGACTGGTCAAACTACACGGTCGAATCCGACGTGCTGGCCACGACCAAGCGGCGCCAGCAGGGCGACGCCGGTGTGATTGCGCAACGTTATGTGTTAACTCTGTACGGGAACAGCCAGATGCTCCATCTCGAGCCATGGCAGCCGGAGACCGCACGGACCAAGACCATACCCTACGCCTGGAAGCCCGATACGTGGTATCGACTGAAACTCCAGGTGGAAAACTTGCCCGACGGCAAAACGCGCGCGCGTGGCAAGGTGTGGCCCGCGAGCGAAGCCGAACCGGCCGCATGGATGATTGAACGCATCGACCCAATCCCAAACCGCCAGGGTGCTCCCGGAATCTTCGGAAACGGTCTGGCTGAACTCTACTTCGACAACGTAAAGGTGTACGCGAACAAATGAGAGTTAAAAATCTGTTCCTGCTCATCGCCCCGATTATCTGCGCCGGTATTTACTTACTCGCGCCAACTACTTCTGCTTCAGATCCGGGATCGGGCGATTGGCCCATGTGGGGCGGCACTCCGGATCGCAACATGACCTCGAACATGAAAGGCCTGCCGGCTACCTGGGACGTCAAATCCAAAAAGAACGTCAAGTGGGTTGCTACACTCGGATCGCAGACTTACGGCAACGTCGTCGTAGCGGGCGGCATGGTCTTCGTCGGTACCAACAACGAAGGGCTCCGTGACCCGAAGATCACCGGCGACAAGGGCGTTCTGATGGCCTTCCAGGAGTCTGACGGCGCGTTCATGTGGCAGATGGTCCATGACAAGCTCGCTGCCGGACGCGTCAATGATTGGCCGTATCAGGGTGTCGCTTCTTCGCCGTACGTCGACGGCGACCGGGTTTACTACGTCTCGAATCGTGCCGAGCTCGTTTGTCTCGACGCTAAGGGTTTTCGCGACAAGGAGAACGATGGTCCGGTCACCGATGAAAAGCTGAGCGGCGAATTCAACGCCGACGTAGTTTGGACGTTTGACATGATCGAGGAAGTCGGCGCGTTGCCGCATAACCTCGCAAACTCGTCGCCCGTATCGCACGGCGATCTAATCTTCATCAGCACTTCAAATGGCCAGGACGAGAGTCACGTCAACGTTCCTTCGCCGAAGGCGCCGGCGATCATTGCCGTCAACAAGAAGACCGGCAAATTGGTTTGGGAAGACAATTCTGTTCAGGATCGGATTCTGCACGGACAGTGGGCGTCGCCGACCGTCGGCACGATTGGCGGGGTGGTCCAGGTCGTACACGGCCAGGGCGACGGTTGGATTCGCGGGTACGAAGCTGCGACCGGCAAGAAGCTGTGGGAGTTCGATACGAACCCGAAAGAGTCCGTTTGGCCCAAGACGCGCAATGAACTGATCAGCACCGCAGTGATCTACGAGGACCGTGTTTATATCTCCAACGGTCAGGATCCGGAGCACGGCGAGGGCATCGGTCACATGTACTGCATCGACGCAACCAAACGCGGCGACATCACCAAGTCCGGCATGATCTGGCACTACGACAAGATCCGCCGCTCCATCTCGACACCCGCGATCAAGGATGGAATCGTCTACCAGGCTGACTTCAGCGGCTTCCTGCACGCCCTCGACGCGAAGACCGGAGCGGTCTATTGGACCCACGATCTCTTCGCGGCAGTTTGGGGATCGCCGATGCTGATCGACGGCAAGATCTATCTTGGCGACGAGGACGGCGACGTAGTAATCCTGCAGGAAGGCAAGACCAAGAAAGTGCTGGGCGAGATGAACATGGGCAGCTCGGTCTATTCGACTCCCGTGCCGGCCAACGGAGTGCTTTATATCTCCAACCGCAATGAGCTATACGCCCTGGCGGAAGGCATCGCGGGGAAACCGGCAACTACGTCACGAAACTGATAACCACAAAGAGGCACAAAAAACACAAAAGGCACAAACAGGAATGCTTGAAAAGAAATGCTTGTGGCTTTTGATGTCAATTATCGTTTTTTGTGCCTCTTGTGTTTTTTTGTGCCTCTTGTGATCCCATTCGACTTTCAACCTCGTACGCGGATGATTTTCGGCGCCGGAACGATCAGCCGCCTGGGCGACGTGGCCCGGGAGCTGGGGTTCCGGCGCGTTCTTCTGGTTGCGGATCACGGCATGGTTGCGTCGGGCCACGTCGATGAAGCCGTCGAGCCGCTGCGCGTCGCGGGAATTGAAGTCGTGCGTTTTCACGACTTCGAAGTTAATCCCGACACGAGCATGGTCGACGCGGGCACCGAATTCGCCGCGCACGAAAAGATTGATTCGATCATCGGGCTCGGCGGCGGCAGTTCCATGGACTGCGCCAAGGGCATCAATTTCATACTGACCAACGGCGGCCGCATGCAGGACTATTGCGGTTACGGCAAAGCAACAAAACCGATGCTGCCGATGATCGCGATTCCGACCACCGCCGGCACCGGAAGTGAAGCGCAAAGCTACGCGCTGATTTCCACGACTGACAGTCACATCAAAATGGCTTGCGGCGACCCGAAGGCAGCGTTTCGTGTGGCGATACTCGATCCTGCGCTGACGGTCTCGCAGCCGCGCAGCATCACTGCAACTTCAGGGTTTGACGCCATCGCGCATGCGGTCGAGACTTACGTCACGACGAAACGTAACCCGATGTCGGAGATCTTCTCGCGCGAGGCATGGCGACTGCTCGAACCAAACTACGAACGCGTACTGAATCAACCAGACGATCTGGAAGCGCGCGGCGCGATGCAGTTGGGAGCGTTCTACGCGGGAGTCGCGATTGAAAATTCAATGCTTGGCGCAACGCACGCCTGCGCGAATCCGTTAACAGCACACTACGGAACGGCGCACGGCGCCGCGATCGCGATGTTGCTCCCGTCAGTAGTGCGTTGGAATGAACGCGCTGCCGGCAAACGCTATGCAGCGTTGTTCAGTGGAACTGAGGCATTGGCGCGACGGCTCGAGCAGCTTGCGGAAGCCGGTGGATTGCGCGCCACGTTGCGCGCGGCGGGCGTCGCGAGGGACGATCTGCCAGTCTTAGCAGAGGAAGCCGCCGAACAATGGACCGGAACATTCAATCCGCGACCGTTCGATCAGAGGGGAGCGATGGAGGTTTACGAGTGGGCGTATTGATCAGAAAGATTGGGTTCGTCTTTTTCCTTTTAATTGCGTTCTCTATCGGACGCGCACAGGACGCACCGGCCGAAAGCTGGGCGCAGTTTCGCGGCAACCACCAGTTGACTGGCGTGTCGCAGTCGAACGTTCCAGCGTCATTGAAACCACTGTGGACCTACGAAGCTGGTGAATCGATCGAATCATCAGCCGCCATAGTCGGAAGCACTGTCTTCGTCGGCTCGCAAAAAGGCGAACTTGTTGCCCTTAATCTCGACAACGGCAACGTCTACTGGAAATACTCGACCGGAAATCCGATCGGCGAATCATCGCCGGCATACAGCGAAGGCGCTGTGTTCATCGGGGATCTCGGCGGCATGCTCCACGCGGTGAACGCACGGGACGGCAAGCGATTCTGGAGCGTCAGGCTGGGCAGCGAGATCAAATCGTCGCCCGTGGTCTATGGCGACCGAATCCTGATCGGCTCGTACGACGAGCATCTCTATTGTGTCGCGACACGCGACGGATCCGTGATCTGGAAGTTCAAGACGAATGGGCAGGTCCACTCGACACCGGGAATCGCGAGTGGCATGGCTTTCATAGCCGGATGTGATGAGGTGTTTCGCGCGATTCGCATTTCGGACGGCAAGGAAGTTTTCAACGTTGCTTCAGGCGCATACACCGGCGCATCTCCCGCGCTCCGTTCGGGCATGGCTTACTACGGAACATTCGATAATGAAGTGCTCGGCGTCAGCCTTGGACAGAAACAGGTTGCGTGGCGGTACGAGCATCCACAACGCAAGTTTCCCTTCTACTCGTCGGCGGCCGTTACAGCTTCGCGCGTCGTACTCGGCGGCCGCGACAAGCTGGTCCATGGTCTGACTCTGAACGGTAGAGCAGCATGGACGTTTGCGACACGCGCGCGCGTTGAATCATCGCCGGCGATCGCCAGTGGTCGCGTTTACGTGGGTTCGAATGACGGGCGTTTTTACGTGCTGGCGCTCACGAATGGAGCCAAGTTGTGGGAGTTCAATGCCGGCGCACCCTTGTCAGCCTCGCCTGCGATTGCGAACGGAAGAGTTGTAATCGGATCCCAGGACGGACGGCTGTACTGCTTCGGGTAACGCGAATAAGAACAAATCCGCGTAACTACTTCACCACGGCAACTGCTTCAATCTCGATGCGCGCATCACGCGGCAGGCGCGCGACCTGCACCGTCGAACGTGCCGGCGGATCGCCTTTGAACTTCGCGCGATAGAGCTCGTTCATCTTGTTGTAGTCGTTCATGTCCGCCAGGAACACGGTCGTCTTCACGATGTGATCGACGCTGCTGCCCGAAGCCTCCAGCACTGTCGCCAGATTGCGAAACACCTGCTCAAGCTGTGCTTCCATTCCCTCCGGCATCTGCCCTGTCTTCGAATCGATCCCGATTTGCCCGGAAGTGAAAACAAGGTCGCCTGTGATGATCGCGGGAGAGAAGATGCCGTTTGGAGTGCCGGTCTTCACTGCTCGGCGCTTTGCGGTTTGCGCATCGACGCCTGCGCAGATACACACAATAGCCACCGTGGTGAGAAGAAGTTTCTTCATGACGCCTTTCATGATTTGGGACCTCCAAAGTATTTCGCGATTGTCGTCTCCGCAGGTTTCCTGGTAGCCAGTGAAACGACAATCATCAACAACGCTGACATGAGCACCATAGGCACCACCGGCATGAATCCAAAAACAGCCGTTCCGCCCGGAGTGCGCGACAAGACTTCAGTTCCACCCAGTGACCAGAAGACTATGTTTGGGTTTGCGCCAGGTGACGGAGCGGGCGCGGGAACAGCCGCTTGAAACACAGCGACTGAAATAACCGCTGCCGCCGTCCAAACTGCTACCGCAAGCGCGCCCCATTTCGTGCTGCCTCTCCAGAACAACGCGCCGATCAGCAGCGGCGACAACGCTGCGAAACCTGAAAATGCATACTGAATCGCCAGCTCGAAGATCGTCTCCGGCGCCTGCAAGGCCACCGCGTACGCAAAGAGTGTGATCAGGATGATAAAGATGCGGCCAGTCTGCACCTGTACTGATTCTCCGAATCGCGACTTGCCGCCGTAAAAGGCGAAGACGTCCTCCGTGAACATAGTCGATAGAGCAAGAATTTGTGAGTCGCTGGCCATCACCGCAGCCATGATCCCGGCGCCGAGCAATCCCGCGAGCCAGAGTGGCGCGTAACGTTGCAGCAGCAACATGATCACGTCGTCGCCGGCCGACTTCTCGCGCAATTCATCACGCTGTTCCGGCTCCATCGTCCGGCCCTGCGTCGCGAGCACTCGCCGCGCCTCCTGCTTCTCACGAATCTGCGGCATGTCCACCCGGTTTGCCATCACACCGAGAAAGACGCACGGCAGCCAGATCGCCATGATGCAAAGCGGATAAAAGATCACGGTCTTACGAAACTGCGAGATCTTTCGGGCGGTGAGACAGAAGATCAGAATGTGCGGAAACGCGATCGCCGACAGAGGAATGAACGTGTAACTGAAGAAGTAGTACGGCGAGATGCGTTCGCGCGTAAGTAACGACGCCAGCGGCGACGCCTGTATCGCCTGCGCGGCGCTGGGAAAGCCTCGCATGCCCACGCCGATCACGACCAACGCGATCGCGCCGAAGCACAAAAACAGCACGGTCTGAAACGTATTGACCCACGCGGTGCCACGCATCCCGCCGAAGAACACGTAGCTCATAACCACCATCGCCACGATCGCGCCGCCAAACCAGAATGGCACGACGCCACCGCTGATCGTGTAGAGCGTTGTGCCGCCGCCCATGATGCCGATGATGATGTAAGGCACCAGCATCGCCGCCTGTACCGCAAAGATCACGGTCCCGATATGACTGCACTCCCAGCGATCGCGAAACATCTGCACCGGCGTCATGAAGCCGTACTTCTTGCCGAGTGCCCACACGCGCGTGCCGATGAGAAAGATCGTCAACGGAATCACGAGTCCCGAGGACGAAGCCATCAAGCCAAACGTCACGATGCCGTTGTTAAATGCGTGGCCCGACGATCCGAGAATCGCAAACGCCGTCATGTTCGTGCCGAACAGTGAAAAGAGAAATACGAACGGACCGAGAGAGCGGCTGGCGAGAAAGTAGTCTTCAGCTTCTTCCTTTCCCCTCGCGCGACGGAAAGCAAAGATGCCGATGTAGAGGACGACAGCGAGATAAAGAAAAACGACAATTGCGGGAATCAAGCGGCTCGGTCCTCCTCGCGCTCTGCTTGTTCGACCTCATGTTCAAGGTGCGACGGCCAGGCAAAGGTCACGAGCAGCCACATCAGCAAGGCCGCTGCCGCGGAAAAACATGCGTGATAGAAAAGACCGATGGGGATGAAACCGAAAACGAGATATGAAGAGCGCCAGAACCAAATGTCCTGGTGCAAGATGTAGAGTGCAGCGACAGCAACGACGAGCAGGATTCGTTTCATTCTGCGGTGGTCGCTGACCCTAACACAGATTACACGGATCAATCAAGAATCCGTGTAATCCGTATTAGCGAGGTAGTTTCAAGAACTCACTTTAGCTATACCGAGACAGCTTCGATGATGCTGTAGAGTGACTTGGTCGGCAGAATCCGCGTCAAACGCAATCCGGCGCGCTCGAAGAGATCCTCGTACTCCTTTGCGGTGCGTTCTTTTCCGCCGGGTGAAACGAGCATTTCAATGTCCATCAACTTGCCGAAGTCCTGCGTATTGCCGTCGGCAATCACCGACTCGACCAGCAGCACGCGCCCGCCTGGATTCATCGCCGTTTTGATGTTTCGCAGGATCTTCAACGCGCGGTCGTCGTCCCAGTCGTGAATGATGTGCTTCATGATGTAAGCGTCGCCCCCCGCCGGGACGCTCACAAAGAAGTCACCAGTCGCAAATTCAACTCGGTCAGCCGCATTGGTGATACTGACATTCGCACGCGCGCCTTCGATCACGTGCGGCAGATCGAACAAGACGCCGTGCATCGACGGATTCGCTTCCAGGATCGCCGTCAGCAAACGGCCATGTCCGCCGGCGATGTCGATAAGTGTATTGATGCCCGAAAAATCGTAGCCTTCCGTCACCGGTTTGATCGAAAGCACGGATAAGCTGTTCATTGCGCGATCGAAAATTCCGGCCGCTTCCGGATTTGCCTTGAAGTAACCAAACACGTCCTCGCCGTGCTTCTCCGCCCAAACAGACTTTCCGGTGCGCACGCTGAATAACGTTTTGCCCCACACTTCCCAGTGCCAGTCTTCACCCATGAAGATCGTCATGTCGCGCAGCGAATTGGGTCTGTTTGAGAGCAACGGTTCGGCGTTGGCATTCAATGCGAACGTCCGGTTTTCCTGTTCGGCAAAAACGCCCAAAGACGCAGCCGCTCGCAGGATTCGATAAAGCGCAGGAGCGTCCGTGTCGGTAGCTGTAGCGAGATCTTCGACCGATTTTGGTCCGGCGGCGAGCAGGTCGGCGATGCCGAGTTTGGCCGGAACGTACAAGGCCTGTGCAGCCAGGGCGCCAAGCATGATCCGGGTCAAGAGTACTTCGGGAGGAGCGCTTGCTGGATCTCCGGACGACTGTCGCGCCTTTGCAGTCTCCGGCTTGCGTTCATCGACTTCCACAGTACTGGACATTTGTTTCCCCTTAGAATGAATGTTATTGCCATTCATTAACGCGTAAGGCGCAGGGAAAAGAGGTCACAACTGCCCCGGCGACACGGAATTAGCGACGGCAGGAGGTTTTGCTCGCGAGCGTAGCGAGTCGGTCTCGATGTGATGTCGTTTGATCATGCGATCGAGTGTTTTTCGATCGACGCAGAGAATTCGTGCAGCCGCCTGCTTGTTGCCCCGCGTGTGCTCCAGCACTCGCGCCACGTACCTGCCCTCGACCTCCGACAACGTCACCCACTCTTCATTTTCATCGGCGGCGCCGTTTGTCTTTCCAGGCTCGATGGTCTTCTCTGAATGTTGTCGCACGCGTTGCGGCAGGTCCCTGGCTCGAACCTTTCCGTCGCACATCGACACGGCCCGCAGCACCACGTTTTCGAGTTCGCGAATGTTGCCCGGCCAGTTATACCTCTCCAGCAGCGCAAACGCTTCGCCACTGAAACCTACCGGCTGGTTGAGCGAATAAACTCTCTCGGCAAAAGTTTGCGCCAGCGGCGGAATGTCTTCCCGCCGCTCACGCAATGGCGGCAACATAATGGCCACGGCCTTCAGCCCATCGAATAGATCGCTCCGAAATCGTCCCGCCGCCACTTCCCGCTCGATGTCGTGATTGCTCGCGGCGATCACGCGAACATTAACTGACGTAGTTTCATTCGAACCGGCGCGGCCGATCTCGCCCATTGGCAACGCCCGCAAAAGCCTGCTCTGAAACGCCGGGTTCGTTTCCGTAATGTCCTCGAGAAAAAGTGTACCCCCATCAGCTTGTTCCCACAGACCGCGCCGATCGCGATCAGCGGCGGCAATCGATCCTTTAACGGGCCCAAACAGTTCGGACTCGATCAGCTCCGCGGGAATCGAACCGCAGTTGACCACAACGAAAGGACCAGCGGCGCGCTCGCTGCGATCATGAATCGCGGATGCAACCACTCTTTTCCCGATGCCCGCTTCGCCTGTCAGCAACACCGGGAGATTTGTGTTCGACGCCCGCGTTACGTGTTTCAGCAACTCGACAAACGCCTGGCTGCGTCCCACCAAATCGATATCTGAGTGGCACGCAGCCGTGCGTCGCGGGGGTGAGGTTGGATTTCGACGAGTTAGTAATTGCTCTCGCCATACTTGCGACAACGACTGCAATTCTTCGCTGCCGAATCGTTGTAGCAAGTAGTCGTATGCGCCGAATGCCGTCGCGTCGAGTGTATTCGCGGCGCTGGCATGACCGGACATCAGCACCACTTTGGCTTGCGGCAGTTTTTGTTTGAACTTGCGGAGCGCGCTGAAACCGTTTGCGCCTGCCAATTTCATGTCGCACAAGACGACGGCCCAGGGAGCTTCGTCCAGCCGCTCAACCGCGTCATCGGCCGACGACGACTGCGACACGTTCCAGCCGTCGCCACGCAACACCTCAGATACAAACTCACATACGTAATGTTCATCGTCGATTACCAATGCCTGGAATTGTCCCGGGGTTGTCGAATCGATCATTCGTTTGAACTCCTCCCACTGAATTCCATCACGAATTCACTACGATCAGCGTTTGTAGGTAGGGGGACGACGACCTCGCCCTGGCCGGCGTCCCCCATCCACGCGCGAGGACTTTTAACTCCTTAGACCACTGCGCGCGTCTCTCAGAACTCAATCAATCACCGTCCGTACCTCGGAGCAGTGCTCATACCTTCAGCTGCGCGCGATAGAAAAGATTGCGTCTGTTCGCGTTCCTAAACAGACACCGCACGGATCGATTCTTTGTGGTCATAGCCGTGCCCTCTTGATATGAGGGTGCGAAAAGAGTGGCGTTGGAACACGCTCAATAGGGCATGGGGGCTATGGAACCAATTCGCCCGGTTAGGCTAAGCGCTCTGTTGAGTGTGCGCAATGAGGAGTTTCCTGAACACAGCTCAGATAATTCCTGAGCAGTTTTGCAGCCTAAAAATTTAACTGCTGAAGGCCCGCGAAAACGTAGCGCACACTTCATCGATACAGCTATTCTTCACCGCCCGCTGTTTGAAGACACTAAACTGCGATGACCAAAAACGGGTTTCGGTCAGACTCAGGTAATTCCTGATTGTTGGATCAGGGAGCTTCCTGCAATTATGCCCCTGCAAGCGAGCGCGAAGTTTCTGCTTTCGCTCTTACTCAAGCTCCAGGCGCTCGGCTTTTTGCCCTTATCACTAGTGAACGCATTTTGCCGGAGATAGACCACCAGCACGGCACAACTACGAGATGAAGCCACGAGATGAAGCCGATACGGGTGCTAATCGCTGACGACCACGCTCTGGTGCGTGCAGGAATCAGGGCCCTCGTGGAACGAATCAAGGGCGTCGTGGTGGTTGGCGAGGCGGGCAAAGGAAGTGAAGCACTCAAACTGATCGATGAGCTTCAGCCGCACCTCATCCTGTTAGACATTACGATGCCCGACGGCAGCGGTTTTGACGTGCTGGAGCACGTGGCAAAGAAGTTACCCAACATCCGCGTGATCGTCCTGACGGTCCATGAGGCAGGTGAGTATGCGATCCGCGCGTTGCGCGAAGGAGCGGCGGGGTTTTTGCCCAAGAGCGCGGCCAGCACCGAGCTCGAACAGGCAATTCAAACGGTGATGAAGGGAGATGTTTACATCTCACCGGAAACTTCGCGAAGGACGCTGATCGAGTACGGCAAGGGTGTTTCGAAGAGAGATTTGTTGGCGACGTTGAGCCCGCGACAGCGCGAGGTGCTGCAACTCATCGCCGAAGGTCGAACGACCAAACAGATCGCGCAGCTTTTGGATATCAGCGTGAAGACGGTTGAGACGCACCGCGCGCAACTGATGGAACGGTTGAATATTCATGATGTCGCAGGGCTCGTGCGTTACGCGATCATTGTCGGACTCATTGAAGTTGAATGAACGCGAGTTGCCAGATGAGGAATTGGTGGATGGGTTCATGTCCGGTCTGCGAGAGAGACCACCCCACGCGCTCTAGCGCGATCACCAGTAGCGTGATCGTTCTCAAGTCCGGAGGACTTGTATTGGACCGGGCATGAACCAATCCACTAATTGATTTGCGATTTCACGGTGGGTAGTTCAGACCTTAGCCGCAACCTCGACCGCTTTGCCGGAGTCTGCATCGCGGCGCTTTTCACCTTTGATCGGGAAGCGGGCGCAAATCTCGGTCCCCAGGGCCGGTGCGGAGTCGATCGTGATCGTCCCTCCCACTGCCTGCGCCCTCTCTTCCATCCCCCGCAATCCCAGCGTTGACATACCATTGCTGCTGCGCAGCATGCGCGCATCGAAACCCGCGCCGTCGTCTGTAATCAAAAGGATCAGGTCGGAAATGACACGTTCCAATCGCACCGAGATTCTCGTCGCGCGCGCGTGGCGAACGATGTTTGTCACGCCTTCCTGAACGATCCGGAAACACGCGGTCTCCAATTCCGATGAAAACCGATCGTCTTCATCGAGCGAACCGCTAACAAACTTCGCCGGAATACCAAGATTTCTTGTCTGGCGCTCGAGGTACCAGCGCAAAGCGACTACCAGCCCAAGGTCATCGAGAAGCAGCGGCCGCAGATCGACTGAAAGGTCTCGTATCTGATCGACTGCTTCATCGATCACTTTCAGGTTGTCGTTGATCGACAGCAGTATCTCCGGTTGCGTGCACTTGTGCCGCAACACGTGAAGATTCATCTTTACGGCCGTCAGAATTTGTCCGACCTGATCGTGGAGCTCGCGCGATATCCTGCGTCGCTCCGCCTCCTGCGCTTCGATCAACCGCCGCGAATAGTTGCGCGCTGCTTCCTGCGCTTTCTTCCTTTCGGAAATATCGCGAACGCACCCCTGGACGCCGACCGGTACACCGTTCTCGAAGATCAGCCGGCTGCTGATCTCGACCGGTACGTGTCTTCCCTTTTTCGTGATCATCTCGATCTCGTAGGTGGTTTCACTGGTGGATTCGAGTTTCTTCAGAAGTTGCCGCTGAACGTGCCGCGCGTGCTCGGGTGTCATGAACTCAGAAAAATGCTTTCCGACGATCTGTTCCCGGCTGTACCCGCTGAGTTTTTCAGCAGCGCGGTTAACGGAGGTGTAAATACCGTCGATGTCGTGAACGTAGAAAGCGTCTTTTGAATTCTCAAAGAGCTCGCGATAGCGCTCCTCGCTTTCGCGCAACGCGTGCTCAGCGCGGCGCGTCGTCGTGATGTCGCGAGCAATGCCGCGCACGATCGGCGCGGCTACGCCTTCCGTGCGGAGCGAGTTGTAATACTCGAGCAGGCGATGCTCGCCCGAGCGTGTTTGTACCAACATCGTTCCGCTCGTCGCGCCTTCTTTCAAAATCCGCTGCATGTACATGCTGAACTGATCGCGGACCTTCGGCGCAAGGATGTCACGGATGTTCTTCTTGCCGATGAACTCGCGCAGCTCGTAGCCAAAGAGTTCGCGTGCCGCACGGTTGACCGAAAGAATTGTTCCGTCGAGATCGTGAGTGCAGATCAGTTCGTGACTGTTTTCCACCAGATCGCGATAACGCTCCTCGCTTTCTCTCAACGCCTTTTCTGCGCGTTTGCGTTCTGTGTTGATGTCCTTCTGCTGTGCCGCATTCGTCCTGGCTTCTTTGAGCGCGCTTAACGAATCTTCGGCCCGTTTAAGATCGGAGACGTCCTGGGTGAGCCATGCGATTGTCGCTGTGTGGCCGGATTGACCAGGGACGATGGAGACACTGTTGCGGACCCACTCGATCGAAGTGTCCTTTCTGACGTAGCGATGTTCGAAAACGAAAGCGGGGATCTCGCCGGCGACGAGTGCTTGCAGTTTTTCCAACACGATCGGCAAATCGTGAGGGTGAATCAGGGTTTGTAGATCGACGTGCGTGCGCAGTTCAGATTCTGAGTAACCGGTGATCGAGCAATAGGCGGCGTTCGCTTCGAGCACGCGTCCTTCGAGGTCGGTTACGGACAAACCAATTGCCGCGTGTTCGAAACAGGCGGCGAAAACGGCGCGATCCGTTTTGACCGGAGCAGGTTCACGCACATTCCGGCGTCTATTCGCAGTTCTTTTGTTTTCCGGGCGAGCGGAGTTTCGCTCGTGTTGCCTGTCTCTCATGCTTGGAACCTCCAGGAGGTCTAAGGCGCCGATTAAGAGAAGGTCATCGCCACGACGTATGCCAAGTCAAACTGGGTTTTGCATTGGAACACGTCGCGACTATTCAAAGGGCTGTAAAACGATTATTCGGAAAACGGTAGGCGTAGCTTGGCAAGGGCTCACGGGGCGATCGTGGGGACACAAGCCTAGCGGTCGTGGCGACCTCCGTTTGGCGGATTCTAATGCCGAACCCACCCCCGCGCAAGGAATTGAGAGTGAGATTTTCAGTTGTTACTCGGGTAGCGGAGGGCTTAGGGATTCTCATCCTCTGGAACGGAAGATTGTCTGGCAGCGGACGACGATTTTTCCGTCACAAATCCCGCCGTGTGGGTGTTTCTAGGTTGAAAGAAGATTCAATTCGGGAGGTTGAGCATGTCGAAGATGATGCGCGGGCTGCTGGGTTTCGTCGTTGCAATGGGATTTGTGGGGGCGTTTTGGGTTATTACGCCGAACATGCCGCACGTCCTGGCACAAAGCACTACCACGGGCGAGTGGAAGGCGTCCATCAATAAGGACAATTCAAAAATCAATCTCAGTCTCGAGCGGCGCAGCGACCGAGGCGGGCACAGTCAGATGGGCCAAACGTATGAGTTTAGCGATTTTCAGGGATTGAACCGTGAGACGGCGGTCAACGGCGGTCCCGTCAAATTTAGTCTCGTCCGTGAAGCAGGACGAATCGATTTCGAAGGCAATTTCGAGAACGGCAAAGGCTCCGGCACATTCAACTTCACCGGTAACCCGAGTTTCGTTTCAGCAATGAAAAGCCGTGGTTTCGACTTTGAAGAACGCTCAAACGGCCGTCGCGACAACGACGAGGATCGTCTTTTCGCAGCCACGACCCTGAACGTCACCACCGCTCTTGCCGACGATCTGAACTCGCTCGGCTTCGGCAAACTCAACGTCGACGATCTCTTCAAAGCAGCCATTTTCAAAATCGACTCTACCTTCGCGCGCGAAATGAAAGCGAGCGGCTTCGAAAACCTCGGCATGGAAGAACTCGTCAAAGCCCGCATCTTCAAGATCGACGCCGGTTTCGTCCGGCAAGTCGCTCAGATGGGTTTTGAGAAGGAACCATTCGAAAGCCTGGTCAAGATGCAGATCTTCAAAGTAACGCCTGAGTTCATCTCCGAAGTGCGCAATGAAGGCCTGACAGACCTCCAGGTCGAAGAGCTCGTCAAACTCCGCATCTTCAAGATCGACGGTCAGTATATTCGCGAAGCAAAGGCCGACGGGGTCCCGCTCGAAGTCGAGCGGTTGGTCCAAAGAAAAATCGGCGTCAGCCGGCGGTAGATTTTCCCCCTCCCAAATCAATCCGTAAAATCCGTGTAACTCAAAAACACGGATTTTACGGACCCTCCACCAATTCCCTGCGGCCTCACGCGAATATTGCACAAAACAGCAAGAAGTGAGACGCTTACCCGCGAAACGAAAACACCACGGCCAGCCATATACTTATGGGGTGGCGCAATTCTCAACTCAAGACCACCTGAGCGCGGGATCATCACCGCATTACATCGAGGTAAGTAGCAGCAATGACCGATTCAACTCCTGGCCCAGTCATTCCCGAAAGCAGTCAGCCCGTCAGCGGCGTCGCATCTGAAGGCGCTGCTGGTCCGAAACCCGGCATCGCCCTGTGTCTCTCAGGCGGCGGCTACCGCGCGATGATTTTTCATCTCGGCGCGCTCTGGCGCCTGAATCAACTCGGATTTCTGAAGAACCTGTCCCGCGTCTCGAGCGTTTCAGGCGGCTCAATCACCGCGGGCGTACTCGCACTAGCCTGGAAAGACCTGCAATTCAACGAAAACGGCGTCGCGGGTAATCTCGAAGAGCTCGTCATCAACCGCCTGCGCCGGTTTGCAAACCACACGATCGATCAGGGTTCGATCATCAGGGGCATATTGCTGCCGCGTCACAGCATCGCCGACGAGGTAACCGAAGCCTATCGCGATCATCTGTTCGGCAACGCGACTCTCCGCGATCTACCTGCCGACAACGAAGGACCACGCTTCATCATCAACGCCACCAACGTTCAATCAAAAGTCTTATGGCGATTCAGCCGGCCTTACATGGGCGACTATCGCGTCGGACTGGTGAACAATCCAACGACCGAACTGGCGCTTGCAGTCGCAGCTTCGTCTGCTTTTCCACCGTTTCTTTCGCCTGCTCAACTCGAGTTGCAACCTTCGGACTTCGATCCGAACATCGCGGCGGTTCTTAAAGACGATGCGTACCGGACCAACGTCGTTCTCACAGACGGCGGCGTCTACGACAATCTCGGCTTAGAAACTGCCTGGAAGAGTTTCGAAACGATCCTCGTCAGCGACGGTGGCGGTGCAACAGACGACGAGCCCGATCCCGAACGCGACTGGGCGCGACACACCTATCGCATACTTAGCCTGATCGACAACCAGGTCCGCAGCTTGCGCAAACGTCAGGTCATCGACTCGTACAAACTCGGCGTGCGTAAGGGAACGTACTGGGGCATTCGCACCAACATCGCCGACTACGCGCTGCCTGACGCAATGAACTGTCCCTTCACTGAAACGCTAAAGTTGGCAAACGTCGCAACTCGCCTGAAAGCACTCGACGCAACGTTGCAGGAGAAGATCATCAACTGGGGCTACGGGGTTTGCGACGCCGCGCTGCGGAAGCACGTCGACGGTACTTTACCGGTCCCCGTCTCGTTCCCGTATCCCGCGGCAGGCGTATGAGCCAATAGACCCGTGAAAAGAAGCGACACCTGATACCCATCGAGGAGACCACATTGTATGGCGACGAAAAAACGTCGTGCGACTAAACCAGCGCCGCCCATCGATCGAGCGCAGTTGGAAGATCTGATCTACCGCCAGGATGGGCTCACACGTTTTACTCAGGACTCTCCCGTTCTGCCTGACGTTTGGTTCGAGTTTGGAAAGAATCCGAACGCCAGAATCGATCTGCTGCTCAATCCGCACTACGAGGCCTCACCGGGACGTGTGGCCCAGGTGATCGAAGAACGGCTGGCCGTCGAACAGAAGTCGAAAGCCGCGAGCAAATTCAAATGCGACGACAAACGAGGGACAGATATCGCTTACAACCAGTCGACCGTCGTCGTCAGGCTTTGCTTTCACGAATTGATTCGCGTGGTCCTTCCGCTTACGCCATGGTGGACCAAGTACGTCTGGGCCGATGACGGACGCGAGCTTCAGCAGTTTCTTTCCGACAAACGAACCAGGATGGCACTGGTCCGCGCCATTGACGGCGACATGTCAGATCCGCTGATGCGGTCGATAGATCCGCAGGTGATCTGGATGATGCGCGTAATCGGCACGATCGGCGCGACAGCCAGCGGCACCGGCCGTAAACGTGCGATAACCTCGACAGCCATCGTCAACGCGTGCGCTGATCTGGTGACCGGCATCAACCCGGCATCGGAAGAAGGTAAAGGCATCGTTTGGTCGGTGACGAGAAACCGGGCAGCAGAGGTTGCGATTTGGAAGTCAACCATGGCGGTGAAAGCCGACGCCGCTCGGCGCCTGTTTGAGATCAGCTGTAAGCACCTGACATGGGCCATCATCGACAGTGGTATCGACGCAACGCATCCCGCGTTTCGCATGCGCGACAGCACGCGTAAACCCGAAGACGATCATTTCAAGACGCGCGTCACAGCCACCTACGACTTCACACTGATCCGTTATCTTCTGCGATCCAAAGAAGATCCTGCGGATGCGGCGGAACTCGCCAAACGCCCGCGCCTGGCGAAGGCCGTCAAGCAAATGCAGAACCATCCGGAGCAGGCAAAACAGTTGCGAACAAGCCTGCAAAGCGGTCGGGAGATCGATTGGGACTTGCTCAAACCGCTTATCGAAGTACCACACACAGAAAAGGAATACGTCGTTCCGAAACACCCGCATGGCACTCACGTCGCGGGGATCATCGCCGCCGATTGGCGTCCGGACGATACGACTCCTTCAGGTGACTATGTGATCAGCGGCGTGTGCCCGGACATGAAGCTCTACGATCTGCGCGTGCTCGACGATCACGGCCAGGGCGATGAGTTTTCCTGCATCGCCGCAATGCAGTTTGTGCGATACCTGAATGCGCACAAAGACCTAATGATGATCCACGGCGTCAACTTGAGCCTTTCGATCAAACATGACGTTGCCAATTTTGCCTGTGGCAGCACTCCTGTTTGTGAAGAAGCGAATCGGTTGGTCGGCGGAGGCATCGTGGTTGTGGCGGCAGCGGGCAATTTTGGTTATCTGCAATTCGTCACCACACGCGGGACCCAGGAAGGCTACCAGAGCATCAGTATCACCGACCCGGGAAATACCGAAAGCGTGATCACTGTCGGTGCGACCCATCGCGACAGCGCGCATCTGTACGGCGTGAGTTATTTTTCGAGTCGTGGTCCAACCGGTGATGGCCGGCTCAAACCCGATCTCGTCGCGCCCGGAGAGAAGATCGTCAGTACCATTCCCGCGGGTGAAACTCAGCGGATGGACGGCACCAGCATGGCCGCGCCACACGTGAGCGGCGCTGCCGCGTTGCTGCTTGCGCGCTATGGCGAACTTGTCGGACGGCCGGCGCGCATCAAAGAGATCCTCTGCGGGACGGCAACCGACCTCGGCCGCGAGCGTTACTTCCAGGGAGCCGGCATGGTGGATGCCCTGCGCGCACTCCAATCTGTTTAACTTCACACCGAGGAGAACCCCGATGCTATTCACACTCGAAGCCCTGCAAGCCAAACACGGCGATTCCCTGCTCCTGCACTACGGCAAGCCCAATGCTCCGAAGCTGATCGTAATCGACGGTGGTCCAGCCGGAGTCTACAAGAGCAGCCTGCGCCCGCGACTCGCCGAGCTTAAAGAAACGAGAAGTCCGGCTAACCCGTTGTCGATCCGCATGTTGATGGTGAGCCATCTTGATGACGATCACGTCAATGGTGTGTTGGCTTTTCTCGACGACCTGGTTGAGACGAAAAACAACGCCGAAGAACTGCCCTACGACATACTCACGCTCTGGCACAACAGTTTTGACGACATCATCGGAAACGATACCAAGGAACTGCTCAAGGCACTCAGCTCAGCCATCGACGCGCACAACTCGGGTAAAGCCGCATCGATAGATATTCCGATAAGCAGAGAGGGATCCGCCCTTGCGGCAAGCGTGACGCAGGGACGCGACGTCAGGAACAATGCCAACCTGTTAGCGCTTGGTATCAACGATCCCTTCGGTACTCTCGTGGCCGTGCCCGCGAAAGGAAAGAAAACTATCACGCTTGGCGACGGTTTGAAGTTCACCGTGCTTGGGCCAGTGAAGGAACGGATCGAGAAGTTGCAGGAGGAGTGGAACGAGGTCCTCAAGAAAAAAGGCCTCGCCACTGACAAAAACGGGAAGGCACTGGCGGCGGCATTTGTCGACGAGTCAGTCTTCAATCTCTCGAGTATCGTCGTGCTTGCTGAGGCGGGAAAGAAGCGGATGTTGCTGACAGGCGATGCGCGCGGCGACGACGTGTTGAAAGCGTTGAAGTCGTCGGGACTGCTCAAGTCAGGCAAGATCCACGTGGACCTGTTGAAACTGCCGCACCACGGAAGCGATCGCAACGTGGCGACGGAGTTCTTCCGCGCGGTTACGGCAGACCACTATGTCGTTTCCGCGGATGGGCGTTTCGGCAATCCCGAGATCTCGACTTTGCAAATGATCTCGGAGGCGCGCGGCAAAGACAAATTCACGATTCACCTGACGAACCGCGAGAAGCGGTTGGACAAGTTTTTCGCGTCCGAGAAAAAGAAAGGCAAGAAATACGACGTCACCTACCGCGATACGAAGGAGTTGTCGCTGTGGGTAGATCTTGGGGACGATCCGTTGGAGGATTAAACCCAACCGCACTGACTACGGGACTATGGTGAACGAGGCTTCCTGTTTGGCGACCTTCTTCGTGACCATGTCTTTCGACTCGATGGTCACGGTGTAGCGGCCGGGAGTCATTCCATTGAGCCGAATGTATTCGGCGAAGGCCAGATGAGGAATGGGATCGTTTTCGATTTCGGTCAGGACGAAGTCGAACGGTTTCGTGGCCGGCTGGCCATCTTTCACCAGTCGCGCTGTAACCCGGACCATCGGTTTCCCCGTGTCAGGGCTGTTTGCGGCGTTGTAGACGGACATGAACATCACAAGGTTGTCAGTCGCGCGAAACTGACGCGCGGCTGACGGCCGAATCGACGTCTTGCGATACGTGAACACATCCGGCTCAGCAGCTTGCGGGTTCGCCGCTTCGACGTAGCGACTCAGCACCACACCCGTCGTGGCAAACTCCGAATCCATATCAGGTAACACCAGCGGCTCTCTTCGTGCGCTTGTCTTCCCCGATTGCCGGTCCCTAACGATCAGATCGATGGTGTAGTCTCCCGGAGTGAGCAGCAGATCCTGCCGGTAATAAATGTTGTTGCTGACGATCGACTCGTACTCGCGATCCGTCAAACTAACGTCGAACCGTCCACCGAGCCGCGAAAGCGTCTTGTCCGGCGTCACCTTCAAAACCCCGAGCACCTCCAACTGCATCGCTCGCTTATCGCCTTTGCGTTCGAATTGGACCGCTTCCGGCGGAAGCTCGATAGCCATCGGAACGACGTACATACCATCGCGCGATCTGAAATGACTCAGAGAAACAGAAACCGGCATTCCGGCATTCGACGCGGTGGCCGTGAAGTTGTCGAACAATTTCTTTTCGGCGGGCGAAAGCAGGATGATCTCTTCAGGCGGTATGGCATAGTATCCCGAACGCGAAAGTATCTGCGCGTCGGGCCGGCGCACCTCGATCTTCACCTTGCGAAAGGAGCTGTCGAAGTTTTGGTTGGTGCTGCGATACGCGAGCGTGTAACGCGCCTGAATCTCCTGGTTGATCCGTTCGAGGCCCTGACCGATATCGTTGTTGCCTTTTAAAAAGCGACCGCCCGTGTCACCAGACATGCGATAGAGAATGTCGTACTCACGGCTAAGCCCTTCCTGCCTCGAGGTGTCGAAAACCGTCTCGCCGCCGACAGCGCGGATGCGTTGTTCCTGCGACGTAGCCGCAGAGATCCCCGAGAGGGGAGAGTTAGTGCCCAATGCGGTTGTGTTTGGCGCACTTGCTCGCAGCCCGGCCGAGTCGATGATGTAGATGGCAACGTTCGCGCGATTGGCTATATCGATCGTGCTTTGCACTTGCCAGTCGAGCACAGCAGGCGTGACGAAACCCTGCGAGAATAGGACCAGCGTCTTCTTACCGGGAATCGTGCGCAGTCCTTCGCAGATGGCGGCAACGGCGGCGAGAATGGGCCGAGATTGCTGAAGACTCAGAGCTGTTCGCAGTTTGATGAACTGCGCGAGCACCGTCCGCATGATCATGATTCTCGCGGCATTGGAACCAGCGGTCGGACTCGTGATGGCCGTAGTCGGCGCCTCATTCGAGTTTTTCAACTCACCCCGGAGCGAGTTGATACTCTCAGCCAGGTCTTGTTGTTCGAAGTTTTTCGAAGTCGAGCGTACGCCGATGTTTTCGAGGGCGGCGATCAGCTTGGCTTTGTCATGAGTGAACGGCTGAAGCAGTTGCAAACTGTTGGTCACAGACAGCAGCGCCACGACGTCGCTGTCCGTTACTTGCTCCCGCACGTATTTGATCGTTCCTTCGCGGACCTGCTTCAGGTTGGTAACGTCTGTCGTTTGCGAATCGATTACAAGCGTAACGTAATTGCGGGTGACGCTGCCCGGTTCAGTCGGCTCTGGTTGAACACCTGCGCCGCTCGCCGTCTTGGTGCGATTTGTAACGCCGGCGAGAGGCGCATCGAAAAACTCGAGCTTCTGCTGCACGCCGTTCTCGAAAATCGTGAAGTCTTCAGCTTTGAGATCGGCGATGTACTTCCCTTTCTTGTCTTTCACCAGCACGTCGATGTTGACGAGGTTCGATTTGACCTTCACAACATCGTCGTCCTGCGCCGCGCAAGGGACGGCCAGCAACAAAACGAACACACCAATCAAGAAAAACTTCATTCTCCCCTGCCAACTCCCAAAGCATCGGCGACGCGGTTGATGTAGTTGAACCACGACGCGATCAGCGTGATTTGGAGTATTCCGCGATCGTCGAAACCGGCGGAACGCAGCCGGTCGTGATCGGCCGGCGAGATGCGCGTGGCATCGCGGGTTATTTGTACGACGTAATCAAGCATCACCCTCTCCTGTTCGGAGATCGGCGCGGTGCGGTAGTCGGCTTCCAGCGCGGCTACTAACGTTTGATCAAGCGTAACGCGACGCAGAAACTCTGCGTGAGATTCGATTCAATAATGGCACCGATTAGTGACCGACACAACCGTCGTGATCATCTCGTGCTGCCTTCGGCTTAGCGGCAGATCGGGTGACATGAGCGAGCCGAAAGTAGCGAACGCGTGGTAGAGCGCCTGCGGAATCAAACTATGCGAAGCGACGATGCCTGCCGTCGCACCATCCGCCGTCGGATGCACTGGAGTCGCATACTCGATTGGATAAAACTCGCGTTGGGCTTCAACTACCTTGCGCACCTCCTCGCTTTCCTCGGGAGAAACGGTCTTGATCCAGGTCATTTAAAGTTGTCCTTCCTTTTCAACCAATCGGTTGTTACGAAACAGAAACAGGTAAACCGGGAATCCTAAAGATACAACGGCCACGCCCCAAAACGCCTGTTTCGGCTTGTCCCCACCAATTAAAAAGAGCATGACCAGCAACAGTGCCAGAAAAACCGCGGGCGTAACGGGGTAGCCGGGCGTCAGGTAACCCGCTTTGCGCGCTCCACTGCGACGAATCTTGAACAGCGCGAGCACAGTAAGCGCGATGAATACGATCACAACGAAAACGAAGTACGACATGATCTCGTTGAAACTGCCAACCGTGACCAGTATCGAAGCGAGTACTGCCTGAAGCGCGATCGCAAACGCAGGAGTTTCGTAGCGCGGATGCACCGAAGCTACCGATCGGAAAAACAACCCGTCGCGAGCCATCGCGAAATAGACGCGCGGCGCCGACATCACCACTGCCGCCAGACATCCCAGGACAGCCACGACCACGACGAGCGAAAACACAACGCCGCCGGCGCGTCCGAACAAAACCTCGCCGGCTTGCGCCGCGAAAGTCTCACCCGAGGTGACCTGGCCCATGGGCACGAGATAAATAAAAACCAGGCTGGTGAGCACGTAGACGATCGTCACGCCGACGACGCCGTAGCTCAACGCCCGCGGTAATACCCGTTCCGGATCGCGCACTTCTCCGCCGAGCTTACCCAGGTCCCACCAACCGGCAAAAGAGAAAAACGCGCCGACCAGTCCGCCTGCGAGTGCATCAATCAACGGAGGCGAACCCGCGCGGCGCGCCATGAGCGGCGTGAAGTTGGACCAGTCGCCGAGTTGAAAACCGATGGCCCACAGGAAAATCAAAGCGAGCAGTCCCAACTTCAAGAACATCAGCCCGCGCATGAACCACGCGCCGAGCCTCACGCCACGAATGTTTACCAGCGCAACCACGACGATCGCCGCGATCGCGACCGCCCTCATCCCCCACGGTGAAAGATCGACGACATGTCCGGCGTAAGTTGCAAGCCCGACGGCGAGTACGGCGGTGAGCCCCGGATCCATCACCAGAAACGCCATCCATCCGTACATGAATGCAACCGCTGGACCATACGCCTCCCGAAGGTAAACGTAACCGCCACCCGCCTCCGGAAACCTCGCGGACAACTCGCCGTAACACAGGGCGCCGCACAACGCGGTCACCCCCATGACAAGCCACACGATCAACAACCACACCGGCGAGCCGAGCGACTTGGCCATACCCGCCGGGGTCAGAAAAATTCCGACACCAATAACGCCGCCGATCACAAACGCCGTCGCGGTGCGAATACCGATCTGCCTCTTCAGTTGCGTAGTGGAATTCACTGATTCTTCTACAAAAGAACCACGTAGATTCGGCTTCGCCGCCTGATGTGCGGCGTGGCTCTGCCTCGCCGTCCGATCTAAAAAGTTATTCGCGCAGCGAATTGAAAAGCGCGTGGTCCACCGGACCCAAACACGCCTCCGGCCGTCGTCACGGGCTGTCCAAAACTCGACGAGCGGTTGAATCCCGGACTGCTCGGGTCGCCGCTGTCGCGTACCAGCACATTACTAAAACCCGAGTAATTCACGTTCGACACGCCCAGCACGTTCGTGACGTTGAAAAGGTTGAAAACCTCCGCAATCGGCTCGAGCGTCACTCGCTCGCCAAGTTTGAAAAGTTTGGAAACTCGCAAATCGAGCGACGAGAAATTGTCGCCAAACTCCAGATCGTCACGCACGAGCGGCAACGGAACGCGTGGCTTGAACCCGGTGCTTGGATCGGCGTTCGGACAAAGCGAACCACCGGCAGCGTTGATCTGCGTCAAGGCCGCGTTGAGTTCCGCACCCGTGTGAAACTCGCGGGCGCCTGCGTTCCGGCTGAGTTCGCAGACACGCGAACTTCCGTCAGGCAACAAAATGTCCAACGGCACTGACGAAGCAAGCGTCAGTATCGGCGCAACGCGCAAGTCCCACGGCAGTTGAAACACTCCCGAAAAACTAAACCGATGACGCTGATCGTTCGGCGTTGGGCCATACTCCAATTGAAGATTGCTCGAATCGATCGGTCCGTTCGAAAACGGGATCTGATCGTCGTTTGCAAAGTTGAACGCTCGGGACAGCGTATACGAAGCGCGGAACTGGTAACGTTTGGCAAACCGCTTCTCCAGACTCACCAGCAGCCCGTCGTATTTCGTCCTGACACTCGACTCCAGGTTCTTCACTATTTCCGGTCCGCCAACAACCGGATTGAAAGGCACGGTCCCGATGACGCGTCCGATGATGAAGTGTGTGCCGACGTTGCGAATGTAGTCGGCGCGTAGCGCGAAGTCCCCGCCAAGCTCGTGCTGAACTCCGATGTTCATCTGATGGACCATCGGGTTTTGCAGGTCGTTGTCGATGATGTTGATGCCGCCCGCTCCAGCTCCCGGCAAAACAAATCCGGTAAACGGGTCCGCAAGCGTCGGCGCGCCCGGCGGAAACACGCCGTTTACGGGATCGAAAAGAAACGGCGGCGGAATGAAGAACAGGTTCCCGGCGCGCACTTCGACCGGCAACGCACGCCCGTCGAGTCCGCGTTCCAATGTTTGAATTTCCAGGGTCACGCGGTCGTAGTAAATGCCATAACCGGCATGGATGCTGGTGCGCATGTCTTTGGTAGAGAAGTTCAAACCGACACGCGGCGCGAAGTTGTTCTTGTCTCGCTTTCGCTCGCCGTTGAGGAACGGCAGGATCAGCGGATTCAATTGGTCCACCCGGCTGACGTTTTTCACGTCAGTGTCGAGTTCATAACGCAGACCGAGATTCAGCGTCAGCTGCGGGTGAACTTTCCAATCGTCCTGCAAGAACGCTGCGATATACGTGTTGTCGGTGTCGGGCAGCAGTAGCGAACGATCCGGAACACCGCTGCGCAGCGTCACCGCAAAAAGCAGATCGTTGTCGTCGACGCGTCCGTCTCCGTTGCGATCGAAGTCGGGAAAATCTTCGATCAGTTCGATCCGTCCTTGCTGAAACACTTTCAGATCCAGATCGGATTGGACTCGCTGAATCTCACCGCCGGCGTAGAACGTATGGTTACCGCGAATGAAGGTGAAGGTGTCGGTGAACTGAAAGCGGCGTTGTTTTGTTTGCTGCGGCACACGAAACGAAGCGCCGTCTTGCAAACTCGGAAACGTGAGTTGCGGTCCCGGAGTTACGGGCAACGTATCGTTAAGGAAGTCACTGAAACTGAAGTTGAAGCTGTTGATGTCCGTCGGCGAGATCACGCGCGTGTAATTGGCGAGGAACGAATGTGTCTTGTTCAGACTCGATTGTCGCTGCGAAGCGGAGCCGATGGACCGTATGAGCGTACTCGCGTTTATCCCCTTGTCACGTTGGAAGGAGTAGCGGAAATTGAGCTGGTCGCGGTTAGTCGGCGCCCAGTCCAGACGCTCTGTAGTCAGGAAATCGTCGAGCGGCGAAGCCGCGAAACCGCGAACGATCGAGCGCGTCGCGAGGTTCCTTTCGCCGACGAGCACGACACCGTCCTGGTTGCGATATTCGAAGGAGCCGAAGAACCAGGCGCGGTCCTTTTTGATTGGTCCACCGAGCGCGAAAGAATATTGTTGCCGATCGAACGGCGGCGTCTCGCCAAGGTTGCGATCGAACGTGGCAGGCAAACCCTGCAATTCCTGATTGCGAAAGTAAACAGACCCGGAGCCGTGGAGCTCATTTCCGCCTGCTTTGGTGACGACATTAATCACCGACGAACCGGAGCGTCCCTGTTGTGCCGAGAAGCGATTGGTGGCGATCTGAAACTCTCGAATTGCTTCCTGGGAGATGTTTTGCACGGGCCCGCCGACAACGTCGTCGTTATTATCGGCGCCATCTACGGTGACGTTGCCGCCACGTCCGAGCTGTCCGGCCGACGAGATCACGACGGTGTTGGTCTTCGTCGGATCGAAATTCGGCGCCGGAGCATTGCCGGGAACCAGCAGGGCTAGTTCGAGAAAGTTGCGTCCGTTTAGCGGCAGGCTCTCGACTTCTCGCGATTCGACTACGCCCTGGACCAGCGAGTCGCGGGTATCGATCAGTGGCGGGCTCGCGAACTGCTCCGTCTTTTCCGTGGTTCCGCGAACTTCGAGTGGGCTGTTCAACGTCACTGTTTGGCCCACCTGAAGCGAAAGGTTTGTGACCAGCCGGATGACGAAACCCTTCGCCTCGACGCGCACCTCATACTCACCGGGCGCAAGATCCGTCAGCACATAAAGACCTTCGTCGTTGCTTACTGTTTCGCGACGAACTCCGGTAGCCGTTTGAGTGGCGGTGACGCTCGCTCCCGGCACCACGGCGCCGTTCGGATCGGTAACCGTTCCAGTGAGTGTCGCCTTCGCTGCCTGTTGACCCAACACGGAAGCGGTCAGCACCAGCAACAAAGGTAAGAGGGCAAATACAGATCTCATGTTGATTCCTTTTTAGTCGGGGACGTTGAAAATCAATTAGGATGCTACCCATCGTGTAACCTGCTCGTACACGTCAGACACCATCTTTCGCGCGTCTTCTTGCGACCTTGCCTCGGCGACGATGCGAATGATCGGCTCGGTGTTTGATCCGCGCACCAGAAACCAACCGTCGGCCATCATCACCTTAACGCCGTCGCGCGTGTCGATCGGAAAGTCTGCGTACTCCTCTCGAAGCATTCTGAGAACTCCCGGAATACGCTGCGAAGAACATTCCATCCTCTCTTTGACGATGCTGTAACGTGGAAACGTGTCGAGCAGCTCGCTGATGCTCTTGCCTGATTCCGCCAGCAGATGAAGCACCAGGGCCATGCCGACCAGACTGTCGCGCCCGAAGTTAATGCGCGGGTAAATCACGCCGCCGTTACCTTCGCCGCCAATAACTGCGTTGTGCTGCCGCATCCCGTCTGTGACATTCACTTCGCCGATCTTCGTGCGAAATACCGGACAGCCAAACTGTTGCGCGATGTCGTCGAGTGCTGACGTCGTAGAGAGATTGGCGACGAGTGGGCCAGGTTCTCGTTGCAGGATGTAAAGCGCTGCGAGCGCCAGCGTGTAGTCCTCACCAATCGGCTCGCCTGTTTCTGAGACGATGGCGAGACGATCGGCGTCCATGTCCTGCGCGAAGCCGATGTCCGCATTGCTGTCTCTGACCGCGTCGCACAGATCGCGAAGGTTCTCGGCAACCGGTTCGGCTCCGCGTGGAAAAGATCCATCGGGCGTGACGTTGATACCGATCACCTCCGCGCCCAACGCTGCCAGCAACCTTGGACCGACGAGCGACCCTGCGCCGTTGCATGAATCCAGGACGACTCGCAGCCGTTTGTCGGTCTGCGGCAGTGGTCCGAGCGCATCGAGGATTGCTTTGATGTGCGCGTCGGTGGCTCCCTCAACCTCGTCAACAGTCCGGATCTCGGAACCAGTGACTTTCGTGTATTCACCCTGGTGATAGATGTCGAGCAGTTCGCGTGCCTGCCCGGCGTCGAGAAACAGACCTGCTGGTCCAATGAACTTCAGCGCGTTCCATTCGGCTGGATTGTGGCTCGCTGTTATCGCAATGCCGCCGTGCGCATGACGTTGCCGCACCTGCAACTGCACTGTCGGCACGGGACACATACCGAGATCGACAACGCGGCTGCCACTCGATAGAACGCCTGCGATCACAGCATGCTTAACCATCTCGCCTGACGTTCGCGGGTCTCGGCCGATGACGATCGTTCCTGCTCCGGTGTGCGTTCCAAACGCCTGCGCGAATCGAGTCAGCAGTACCGGCGTTAACGAATCGCCGACAACGCCACGCACACCCGAGATACTGATTTTGAGAGTCGGTATAGCTCTCATGAATGCTCGCTTACGGTTTCCATTTGAACGGGAATAGTTTTCCTGCTTCCGCGGGGTCGATATTGGCGCCTGCGACTGCAACTGCACGCGCGAGCACCGGATCCTTTTGCGCGCGAAGATCTTCGCCGGTCGGCAAAAACACCTCGTCGGGGATGACACCCGTGCCCTCGAGACTCTTGCCGTCGGTCATCAGCAAGTCTGCGTTGGTGACGCTCACCGCGTAAAACACCTGCGTCTCCAAACCGATCTGGTGCGGGTAGAGGCGACTCCGCATCACCTTCCCCGAAGTGCGGTCGCCGATTACTGTGCCTCGTTTTTCGAGTTGGACCACACGCGCCACAACTTCCGCCGCCGAACCAGACTCGCTGTCCACCAGCACGATCAGCTTGTTCTTGAAACCGCTTTCACCGCGCGTCTTCGCCACCAGCGGTTTTTCTTCTTTGCGCGTTTTGAGATTGCCGACGTTGATATCGCGATCAAAGAGGTTTCCAATAAGTGCGAGCATGGCTTTTTCGTCGCCGCCGCCATTGCGCCGCAAATCGAGAATCAACGTCTTGTATTTCTTTACTTTATTGATCGCGTTATCTACGCCATCCTGGTCCAGATCAAACGCCGGCATCCGCCAGATTCCCACTTCGTTTGCGAGATCGACGACCTTGTGCTGGTTCAGGCGTGCTTCGTCTTCCTGGTCGCGCCAGTAGGCATTGACATCGATCGTGTCGGTGAGATCGAAGACCTTCTTACCTTCCTGGACCTTGGCTTTCACCTCCACTAACCGCGGTTCCGCTCCCGGACTCTGCACTTCCATCCTCACGACCGGTCGCGGCGATAACGTGTTGTAGATGTAATAGTAGATCCAGAGATTTGCGCGGTTGGGAGAGATGCCGTCGAGCTTTAGCACTTTGTCTCCCGGTTTGATGCCTTTGGCCTCGGCATCGCTCTTTGGCTTGACGGCGATTACGTAAGTGCTGTCGCCGAAGGTCTGCATCTGCCAACCATATTCCACGCGGGAAGTTCGCTGCGGCGGTAAGAAAATCGTGTGCGAGTCGTTGAAGTCGAGCAATAGCTGCGCGATGATGCCGAACACTTCCGCGTTCGACTTCGCCTGCTTGACTCTTTCCTCAGCTGCCTTGCTGCGAGCTTCGAGATCGATTCCGCGAAAACCCGGGTCGAAGTAGTTTTTCTTGATGTCGTCGCGAGCTGCTTTCAACATGATCAGCGCGCGATCGCGGTCCTGGCTGGACAGTTGGGAGAACGCCGGGTGGACGCAGCCGATGAGTATGAAGATGAGAACAAGAAGCCGTTGCATTTGGGAGGAGCCTCCTTCCTGGATGATTAATTGGTCAAGCGGTCGCGTACCCAATCGAGCAGGTGCGCGGCTTCCGCTGCATTCTCGCTTTCGACGATTAGCCGGATGATTGATTCCGTGTTCGACGCCCGCACGTGGAGCCAACCATTTTGCATCGTTACCTTGAGACCATCTGTCGCGTCGTACTGTAGATTCTCGCGTTCCACCGTCGCGCGAAAGTCCTGCAGGATCGAGTAGAGGCGATTCGGTTCGACTGCGATGTTGTGCTTTAAAACTGTCAGCCGCGGCAACTGGTCGACCAGTTCTGAGACTCGTTTGCCGCCGCGCGACAGGTGACTGAGTATTAGTCCGATTGCTGCGGCGCTATCGTGCGTCAGTTGCACCTCGGGAACGGTCACGCCGCCACTACCCTCGCCGCCAAGCAGGGCGTTGTGTTCGATCATCGCTTCGGAAATGTAAGCCTGGCCCACTGGAGTGCGCACGACCGAGCCGCCGAACCGATCGGCGATGAGATCGATCGCCCCGGTCGTCGAGATGTTAGTAACGATCGTGCCGGTGGTTTCCTTCAGACGAATCAGCGACGCGAGCGCTAGTGTCGTTTCTTCTGACAGTCGCTCACCGCTTTCCGTGACGATTCCAAGTCGCTCGCCGTCCGCGTCCTGCGCGAATCCGATGTCGGCGCGGCCTGCTTTGACTACCGCGCTGAGTTGGGCCATGGTCGAAGGCTTTGGTTCTGGTTCGTGCGGGAAGACCCCGGTAGGATCATCGTTCACTGCGAGCACTTCACAGCCGAGCGACTCGAGCCATTGCGGAGTCATCAACGAACACGCGCCGTTACAACAGTCGACTGCGACGACGAGTTTACGTAGTTTCGCTGACTCTAAAGCGAACGCGTTGTTCAGTACGTCAATGTGATGCGGGATCGGGTTTTCGTGCTGGACCGTCTGCTTGATCGTCTGCCAGGTTGCCTTGGCAAACTCGCCTTGATGATAGATGTCGAGTAACTCCTCGGCCTGGGACTGATTGAGATAAACGCCGTCGCCACGCACGAACTTCAGCGCGTTCCAGGCGGCGGGATTGTGACCCGCAGTGATAGCGATTCCGCCGTCGGCGTTGAGCCACTTGATGGCAACCTGCATGCTTGGGGTCGGCGCAACGCCGAGATCGATCACCTCGCAACCGGTGGCCAGCAGTCCGGCCAGAACGGCGGATCGGATCATCGGTCCTGATGGCCGCGTGTCGCGGCAGATGAGGATGCGCCCGCCGTCGAGATAGGAGCCGAATGCCTGGGCAAATTGGACGACGAGTTCAGGCGTGAAGGTTTGACCCACAATGCCACGAACGCCGGTGATACCGATCTTCAGGGGTTTCATTAAACTTTGAAACTGAGCGATCCGGACCGTCGACCTAACGTGCGTGACTAACGAGACTTAATTGTACCTCACGGCATAAGTCTTGAGGTAGAAGTTTCTTTTGACTCTTCGCAAATATCTGTACTATCTGTCGTCCTTATGAGACCAATCACCGTTATCGTCGTCTGTTTGTGTGTGGTATTGCTGGCGTTGGCTCGGCCTTCGGCTGCCCAGGACCGAACACTGGCCGAGCGGCTTGGCTATCCGCGAGATGCGAAACTCCTGATCGTCCATGCCGACGATCTCGGCATGGCCCATTCGGTCAATGCTGCGACGATCAAGGGGTTCGAAAGCGGGCTTGTGAACTCCGGCAGCATCATGGTTCCGTGCCCGTGGTTCTCGGAGATCGCCACGTACGCTCGCGCTAACCCACAGGCAGACCTGGGGTTACACCTTACGCTGACGAGCGAATGGACCTCGTTCCGTTGGGGGCCGGTGACGGCGAAGGACCGCGTCAGTTCCCTGCTCGACAAGAATGGGTATTTCCATCTGACGGAAACAGAGGCGGCGGCAAAAGCGGATCCAAAAGAGGTTGAACTGGAGATTCGCGCCCAGATCGAACGCGCTCGTGCGTTTGGCATTCAGCCCACCCATCTCGATTCGCACATGGGCACGCTTTACCAAAACAAGGCGTTGTTCGAAGTTTTTCTGAAGGTGGCGCGCGAGTACAAGCTGCCTGTGCGCGTTGCGAGAACGTGGTTTTCACGCGCGGATTTCCTGCCTGCGACGTTGAAAGAAGACGATGTGTTCATCGACCGCGTCCTCGATATCAACACGACTGTCGCGCCAGCCGACTGGGGAAAGTTTTACAGCGACGCCATCAGGAAACTGGAACCGGGCGTCACTGAAATCGTCATCCATCTCGCCTACGACGACGCTGAGATGCGGGGCGCCACCGTTGATCACCCCGACTGGGGCGCCGCATGGCGTCAGCGTGACCTCGATTTTTTCACGAGCGACGCGTTTCGACAGTTGTTACGTGAACAACAGATCAAACTGATCACGTGGCGGGAGTTGGGCAAACTGCTGCAAAAGTAAAAATCGGTCGTTTGGGTGGTCCCCTTTAAGGCTGTTCTTCGCGTTATTAGATTGAACCGGTACAGCGTAGTGCTGGCCGAACTTTTGAAAGCGCCTTAAAGGAGAGCACCATGAATATCCGACGCGGGGCCTTTGCCCTTCCCATACTTTTCTTACTTCTGACGGTATCATCTGTATCCGTATTTGGTCAGTCTGACCGCCAAACAGTGGTCAACATCCCCTTCGACTTCATCGTCGGCGACAAGTCAATGAGTGCCGGCCACTACATTCTCGAGCGGAACAAGCGTGAGTCTGACACGGTTTGGACCATCACGCGGAAGGATACGGGCGTGTCGCGGAAAGCGTTTCTGACGATCCCGAGTCATTCGGTTGATCCGGCGAAAGAGACGCGACTCGTGTTCCATCGCTATGAGAATTCCTACTTCCTGTCGTCGTTTACGGTCGCGGGCAGCAACACCGGCCGCGAGTTGCAGATGTCTGATCGTGAGAAGAATCTCGGCGAGAAACAGCTTGCGCAGCGTGAAGAGATCATTCTGACGACCGGTCGCGGAAAGTAACTCTCATCACAACTGAATAGCCTGACCCAAGGCCCCGCTCGTCGGGGCCTTAACTTTTTTTATCACTCCTACAAGCACTGTCGGGGATCTCGCGTCTTGCTTTTTGCGCCGAACTCGTCTAGAAGAATCGCCCACCGATCTTTCAAGTCAGACGAGCCGAGGAGTTCCTTCAGTTTGATCAAAAACAACTTGTCCCGCCGCCGGTTTCTAAAAACGGGTGGTCTTGCGGCTATCAGCACACTCGCTTTGCCCGACATCGCGTGGGCGCGAAAGAGTCGCGAGCTAACCCTTTTCATCGGCACTTACACGTCAAGCACGAGCGAAGGCATCTACGTCTATCGCATGAACACCGAAACGGGACAACTAACAAAGTTCAGTTCGATCAAATCTGAAAACCCGTCGTTCCTGGCACTCGATCGCAGCAGGCGATTTCTGTACGCGGTCAACGAAGTACAGCAGTTTGAAGGAAAGTCGAGCGGCGCAGTCAGCGCCTATGCGATCGAACAAACAGGAAATCTTAAATTCCTAAACCAACAACCATCGATGGGCGCCGATCCGTGTCATCTCACTGTCGATAGCAAGCGCAACTGTTTGCTCGTCGCAAACTACACCGGCGGAAACGTCGCGCTCCTTCCAATCCAGAAAAACGGAACGCTTGGACCAGCAACCGACGTCAAACAACACGAAGGCTCGGGTCCGAAAGAGCAACAGAAAGCACCACACGCACATTGCATCATCCTCGACTCGCTTGAACGTCACGCACTCGCCGCCGATCTCGGTTGCGACAAGATTATGGTCTACCGCTTCGAATCGGCGACCCAAAAACTACGACCGGCCAAACAGCCATTCGCCGCGTTGCAAGCCGGGGCCGGTCCACGCCATCTCACGCTGCATCCGAACGGCCGTTACGCCTACGTCATCAACGAGCTCGATTCGACAATGACGACGCTTAATTACAACGCCGCCACCGGAACACTCACGACCGTCGACACTGTCTCGACGTTGCCTACCGGCTTCTCCGGCGTGAGCTATTGCGCCGACGTCCACGTCTCGCCTTCGGGCAGATTTCTCTACGGCTCAAACCGCGGCCACAACAGCATCGTCGTGTTCGCCATCAACCCCCGCACCGGCAAGCCAACGCTCGTGGAACATGTTTCTACCGGAGGCAATTGGCCGCGCAACTTCGTCATCGATCCAACCGGCCGGTTCTTACTCGTAGCTAATCAGCGCACTGACAACGTCGTTGTTTTTCGACTTGATACTAAAACCGGGCGCCTCAGCCCAGCGGGTCAGACAGCCGAAGTGCCCATGCCGGTCTGCCTAAAGTTCCTTTAGAGGGCTTTGTTTGATGACCATTGAAAAGTCCGGCTAAATAGAAGAAAATACCGCGGCGTTCCATAATCCTTCCTGAGGACAGCAAATAGATGAGAAATTTCGCCCGTGCCCAGTGGGTAGTCAGTCTTTTACTATGCTTCGTTATCCAAGCTCCAATGACTATTCACGCCCAGACCAACGTTGTCGATAGCGACGAGTTTTACCAACGAGCGATCCGGCGCCCTCGCCTTCCCGATTACACACAAAGAATCGAAGACCTGCTCAAGCGCATGACGCTCGAAGAGAAAGTCGGGCAGATGACGCAGCTCACAATCGAGATGATCGCCTCCGGCAAGGATCAGAACGTCAAAATCGACCCTGCGAAACTGGAAAAGGCGATCTCCAAATACGGCGTCGGCTCGATCCTCAACGTTTACGATCAGGCACTCACAATCGATCGCTGGCACGAAATCATCGGCGAAATCCAGGCAGCCGCCAAAAAAACGCGACTTGGCATCCCCGTGATCTACGGCATCGATTCGATCCATGGCGCTAACTACATCCTGGGTGCGACTCTGTTTCCGCAAGAAACCGGAATGGCCGCAACCTGGAACCCCGAGCTGATGAAGCGCGCGGCGGAAATCACGGCCATCGAAACTCGCGCCGCCGGCATTCCGTGGAGCTTCTCGCCCGTACTCGATCTCGGTCGCGATCCGCGCTGGCCCCGTTTTTGGGAGACGTTTGGTGAGGATCCGTACCTCGCGCGAGTGATGGGTGTGGCTTTTGTGCGTGGCCTGGAAGGATCTGACGTCGCTTCGCAACAGCAGGTGGCTTCCAGTTTGAAGCACTACATGGGCTACAGCTTTCCACTCACCGGTCGTGATCGAACGCCGGCGTGGATTCCCGAGAATTATCTGCGCGAGTATTTCCTGCCAACGTTCGACTCGGCAGTTAAAGCAGGCGCGCGCACGATCATGATCAACTCCGGCGAGATCAACGGCATCCCCGGACACGTTAATCGCCACATCCTGACCACCATTCTTCGCGACGAGCTCGGCTTCGACGGCTTCGTCGTTTCCGACTGGGAAGACATCAAGAAACTCGTCACCATGTGGCGCATCGCGCCCAACGAGAAAGAAGCGACACGCATGTCCGTTATGGCCGGCATCGACATGAGCATGGTGCCGCTCGACTACAGCTTTGCCGATCATCTGATCGCGCTCGCGAAGGAAGGCGCGGTGCCGCAGTCGCGAATCGACGAAGCTGTGCGCCGCATCCTGCGCGTGAAGTTTGAACTGGGCCTGTTTGAAAAACCGACTCCGGATCCGGCGCTCAAAGCAAAGTTTGCGCTTCCCGAATACCGGCAGGTGAGTTTGGACGCAGCGCGCGAGTCGATGACTCTGCTGAAGAACGCGGACAACATTCTACCGTTGGCGAAAACAAGCAAAGTGCTCGTCACTGGTCCAACAGCCGACTCGCTAATCTCCATGAACAACGGCTGGACTTACGTTTGGCAGGGTTCCGAAGAATCGCTCTACCCGAAAGATCGCCACACCATTCGACAGGCAATTGAAGCAAAGATCGGTGCGGCGAATGTCACGTATGTTCCGGGCACAAAGATTTTCCGCAAACCAAATACCACTTCGAATAACAATCCGACGGACCAGGAAGAAGAGGTCGATATTCCTGCGGCGGTCCGTGCGGCGCAGAATGTTGACGTCGTGGTTCTCGCTCTCGGCGAAGGTTCGTATTGCGAAACTCCCGGCAACATCACGGACCTGACGATCGGCGAGCCGCAAATAAAACTGGCCGAAGCGCTCCTCGCGACCGGCAAGCCCGTCGTGCTGGTGCTCGTCGAAGGCCGTCCACGGATAATCAATCGCATCGCCGATGGTGTGAAGGCGGTTTTGATGGCTTACAACCCGAGTAACGAAGGCGGCACCGCCGTCGCCGACGTTCTGTTTGGCGACGTCAATCCGAGCGGCAAACTTCCCTTCACATATCCGCGCACGCCGAACGGTCTGATCAACTACGATCACAAACCATTCGAAACCGAGAACACTGCCTTTGGTAACATGGCTTTCAAACCGCAGTTTGCCTTCGGCGACGGACTGAGTTATACGACGTTTGCTTACAGCGATCTGCGTCTGAGCAAACCGGAAATCAGCGGTAACGAAGAACTTACGGTTAACGTCACGGTGGCGAACACGGGGCGGCGCGCCGGCAAGGAGGCCGTGCTCGTTTTTGTCAGCGATTTGGTGGCGACGATCTCTCCTCCCATCAAGCGTCTGCGGCGTTTCGCGAAAGTCAACCTGGAGCCGGGGCAGAATCGCACGTTGACGTTCAAACTCAGACGCGAGGATCTATCGTTCATTGGACCAGACAACAAACCCATGACCGAGCCCGGTGACTTTGCTGTGACGATCGGCGGTTTGACCCAGAGATTCACGCTGAAGTGAGAAACAGATGACAACCAAAAGAAACCTCGTGTTACTGCTCGTGTTGACGTTTGTGTCGCTGTCTGTAACAGCGGCGAACGCGCAACAAGCGACTCCGACGCCGCAGATCAACTTGATGCCGGTGCCCGCGTCAGTGAAGTTTCAGTCTGAAGATCGTCTTTCGGTTGACGGTTCATTCAAGGTCGCCACGCGAGGTCACGCCGACGATCGCCTGAAAGCGGCGATCGCGCGGTTCGTGAAACGGCTCGAAGGACGCACCGTGTTGACACTCGCCCCCGGTCTCGCGGTCGACGATCAAATGACTCAGCTCATCGTTCATTGCGATGGACCAGGCAGGAACGTGCCCGCGGTCAGCGAAAACGAGAGCTATCGCATCGATATCACCGATCGCCAGGCCATACTAAAAGCACCGACTGTCGTCGGGGCGATTCGCGGTCTCGAAACACTCTTGCAATTGTTGAATGCGGATCGGAATGGTTACTACTTTCCGGGCGTCTTGATCGAAGACCAGCCGCGTTTTCCGTGGCGCGGCTTGCTGGTCGACGTCGCTCGTCACTTCCAAACCATCGAAGTGCTGAAGCGAAATCTCGACGGAATGGCCGCGGTGAAGTTGAACGTCTTTCACTGGCACCTCACGGAAGACCAGGGGTTTCGTGTCGAGAGTAAGAAGTATCCGAAGCTGCATCAACTCGGATCGGACGGCAACTACTACACGCACGAACAGGTCAAGGAAATCATCGCCTACGCACGCGACCGGGGAATTCGCGTCGTACCTGAGTTCGACATACCGGGTCACAGCACGAGTTGGCTAGTGGGTTATCCGGAACTCGGCAGTGCTCCTGGTCCATACACGATCGAACGCCGTCCCGGCATCTTCGAGCCTGCGCTCGATCCCACTCGCGAAGAGGTCTACAAGTTTCTCGACGGGTTTTTGAGCGAGATGGCGGCGCTTTTCCCCGACGATTACATGCACATTGGCGGCGATGAAAACGAAGGCAAGCAATGGGACCGCAACCCCGCGATCCAGGCGTTTATGAAAAACAAAGGGATCAAAGACAACCACGCGCTCCAGGCTTACTTCAACACGCGCCTGCTAAAGATCCTTCAGAAGAACGGCAAGAAGATGATCGGGTGGGACGAGATCCTTCAACCTGAATTGCCAAAGGACATTGTGATTCACTCGTGGCGTGGGACCGCCGCACTCGCCGAAGCGGCGCGCAAAGGCTACGACGGTATCCTCTCGAACGGTTATTACATCGATCTGATCCAACCGGCATCGCACCACTATGCCTCCGATCCGCTCCCTGCCGACAGCACGCTCACACCTGAACAAGCAAAACATGTGCTCGGCGGTGAAGCCACTATGTGGGCCGAATGGGTGACTCCGGAAACGATCGACTCGCGAATCTGGCCACGCACCGCCGCCATCGCCGAACGACTGTGGTCGCCGCGGACCGTTACCGACGTGGACGACATGTATCGCCGGATGGCCATCATCAGTTTGCAGCTGGAAGAACTGGGACTGATGCACAAGAAAAACCAGGACATGATGCTGCGACGTCTTGTGCGCGGCGAAGAGATTGGACCATTGAAGACTCTCGTCTCAGTCGTCGAGCCGGTAAAGGAGTACCGTCGCTATCAAATGCGGCCGCAAACGATGCTCAGCCCGCTGACCGGGGTCGTCGATGCGGCGACACCGGATGCCGAAGGCGCGCGTAAATTCGCGTGGATGGTGAAAGAGTTTCTTGAAGACGCGCCGCGTTATCAGTTATACCGGGTGGAGTTGACGCAGATGCTTGCCGAGTGGCAGGAATCAGGCGCGGCGCTTGGTCCAATCATCGATCGTTCGCCGTCGTTGAAGGAGATCAAGCCGTTGACGAAGGGCCTGTCGGAGCTCGGCGATGTCGGGCTGGAGGCCATTTCGTATCTGAAACTCGGCCAGCCACCCACACGAGAGTGGCGCGAAGCTACTACGCTGAAACTGGATGAGGCTGCAAAGCCGTACGCGGCATTGGAGTTTATGGTTGTGCCGGCAGTGAAGCAGTTGGTGCTAGCGGCGGTTGAGATTGGGCAACCACGACGGACCACCACGTCGCTGAATGTAATTCGTTAGATCCGTGTTCCGGTGTTTTACGTTCTCTATCTGTCTCGCCGCAGCGCTCGCGCTGATCGTCTATCCTGCGCAAACCAACACTCGCCCGGGCTATGCCGGCGATGAGAAGTGTCTCTCGTGTCATCCCAGGCAGAAAGAGTTTGCTCGCACTGCGCACCATCGAACCTCGCATCGCGCGACGCGCGAATCCATCGCCGGTAGTTTTGCGCCCGGCAAAAATGTGTTGAAAACTCCCGAACCGGAGCTGCAATACCGCATGGAGGCCCGCGCCGACGGTCTGTTCCAGACGGGAGTGCTCGGCATTCCGCCGCACACAGTTTCGATCTCGCACCCGTTCGATCTCGTAATCGGCTCAGGACGAAAAGGCCAGACGTATCTTTACTGGGGACGTGCTACTGAAGGTGGCGAAGCGGATCGACTGTTTCAACTTCCGGTGTCGTACTGGACGGAGATCGCGAGCTGGGTCAACAGCCCGGGTTATGGCGACCGCATTGTCGACTTCAGCCGTCCGGTGCTGCCGCGTTGTCTTGAATGCCACGCCACGTATGCCGAACCGGTTGAAGATCCGAACGCAGTCAGTCGATACCGAAAAGGGAGTTTGGTTCTTGGTGTGACGTGTGAACGTTGTCATGGACCAGGGGCTCAGCACTCCTTACTCAATGAGCCGCAAGGTCAACAACCGGCCAGTGCCGTTAAACCCGTGGACCAAAAAATCGTCAATCCGGCGAAGCTCCCGCGCGATCGGCAACTCGCTCTTTGTTCGTTGTGTCATGGCGGGATCGGAGTGGCGAAAACGCCGGTGTTCTCTTTCACCGCCGGCGATGCTCTGCAAAACCATTTGCAACTCGCGTCTCCGAAAGAAAACGATCCGCTTGACGTTCACGGCAACCAGGTGGCGCTGCTTGAACGCAGCAAATGCTTCAAATCGTCGAACATGACCTGCTCGACGTGTCATGACGTCCACGCACCTCAACGCGACGTAAGAGATTTCTCTGCCCGTTGCCTCACCTGTCACAAGGTGGAAAGCTGCGGACTGTTCCCCCGCCGCGGTCGCACGCTAACCGGCAAGTGCGTCGACTGCCACCTTCCGAACCAAACCTCAAACGTCATCTTCTCGACCCACGCGGGAGCGCGCATCCGCCCGAAAGTGCGGAACCATTGGATCAAGGTGTACTAGGCGTAATTGTGAGTGGGAGTGCTGTCACAGACATTTGGCACGTAATCTCACGTTACCTTCGCTTCCAGCAATGAAAATGTAAATCACATCAACGAGGAATTGGGTCGCCGGGGCGGGCGATGCGGATCCAGTGATCGGTGAATGAGGCGTGCATGCCGGGGAGTTCGACGCGGGGCATGTGACAGGTCACGCATTGTTTTGTACTAACCGGGCATGCGTCGGCGTTGCGGCGCGCAGTTTTTGTATCAGACGGTTTACTCACGTGACAGGCGAGGCATTTTGGATCGTAGTACGCCGCGTCTCGTTCAAGTTTGTCGTGGGGGTTATGACAGGCCACACAGCCAAGCCGCGAATCGTTCGTGTTGTGCCCGCGGCTATTGAACATGCGATACGGTTGGAAGCGAATGTTGTTGATGCCTGACTGGCCCGGCTGCAGCATCGCCTGTTCGAAGCCCGTGTGGCACGTGCCGCAAAACGACTGCGACAAGTCATGCGCACTCAGGCGCCCGGGATTGAAGATTTGCAGCCGATCCAGATTCTGCGCATTCGCCACGTTTGAGTTCGGGTTCGCCGCGTCTGGGTTCGCGGCCTTCGTGTTCGCTGCGTCTGAGTTCGTGGCGTTCGCGGCTTTCACCGCCACAAGGTGCTTCTCGCCTGGTCCATGACAAGCCTCACACCCGATACCAGCACGCAGTTGGTCAAACTTCAACTCCAGGCCCTGAACCGCGCCAGTCGTGTGGCAGCCGAAACACTGTTGCGGCTCCTCACCGCCAATCGCGCGTCCCAGCGCATCTTCAAGCGACGTGGGCACTGAAGGTTGATGTCCGATTGTGAAGTCGAGTTTGCGGATCTTTTCGAAGTAACTGACGCGCGTTTCGTAGAGGACGTCGTTGTGTCGAAAGAGGTAAGTCTGGCCGACATGGCCCTGTCCAAAACAGTAAAGAATCGGCCTGGCAATGTTGTTGTTGCCGTCGCTAACCGTATAGACAACAGACTTGCCCTTGCGGGCAAGCTCGTACGTGTAAGGTCCGTTTTTGAATGTCAGCGGTCCCCGACCGGTGACGATGCGACAGTCAGGCGCGACCTCGAGCGCCTGCGCCATCGGCGTATTCAACTGCGGCGCCTGTGCCTTATGACAGTCGATGCACGCCTTGCTGCCGACGTACCGAACGCCGTTTGGGTTGAGGTTAGGTCGCCAGTCGGAGAAGATGTTCTCGTGCTGAGCGTAACCGAAGACGCCAACCAACACGCCGATTACACATACACCGGCGATTCTATTTAGAACGGACGCCTTCACCTTCAACCACCTTCACATACCGGTTTACGGGCGGGTTCGTCAGTTTATCGATCTTGCCACTGGGCCAACGTATCTCAATCGAATCGATCTTCGTCGCGGCGCCAATGCCAAGTATCTCGCGGGGGTCGTGCGACGAGAGATAACTCCCGCCGCCGATCTTCAGTCGACTACGCTTCACCGCGCCGGCCTGCCACGTGATCACGGCTCCCACCGCCTCCGGATTGCTCTTTGTCGCGACGAGTTGAAGTCCGATCCAGTTATTCCGGTTGCCACCCTGGTTGCGCAATAACAGCGGCGGCTCGCCGTTGTTTGATGCCAACACGTCGGAATCGCCGTCGTTATCAAAATCCCCGAGCGCCATGCCACGCCCCGAAAACAATTTGCCGAACACAGCGCCCGACTTCGCACTTACATCTTTGAAGCCCCTGCCGGTGTTCTCAAACATCAACAAGGGCTCTCGATGCCTGACGCGCGGAATTCGCGACTCGATCATATCGTCGGGATGGCCATTGACAAGGAAGAGGTCGGGATCGCCGTCGTTATCGTAGTCGAAAAACTTGAGTCCCCAGCCGCTTAGCAACTGCGTCGACGGAGCGATCTCACCTGGCTGATCGGTGAAGATCAACTCCCCTTCGTTGTGATAGAGACTGAAGAACTCGTGATCGATATTCGCGACAAAGAGGTCCTGCCAACCGTCGGCGTCGTAATCAGCCGCGTCGACGCCCATTCCGGATCGAGGCCGTCCCGCCTCGCCGTAAGCGACCCCGGCCGGGAGTCCGATCTCGTCAAACTTCCCTTTTCCTTTGTTGAGAAAGAGAAAGTTGGGCATCGTATCGTTGGCGACGAAGAGGTCAAGCAGACCGTCGTTGTTGATGTCCGTCGCGACTGCCCCAAACGACTTGCCCGGGTGATCGGCGATTCCGGATTCGCGGCTCACGTCCTGAAATGTGCCGTCGCCGGTGTTGCGGTAAAGATAGGATGGAGTGGGCTTAAACAGTCGAGGCACGCAGTAGTACCGCCGTTGCAGCGTCGGGTCCGTGCAGAGCGGGTTCTGCGATTTGTCGTAAAAGACGAAACTGGAAACGAACAGATCGAGCTTGTTGTCGTTGTCGTAGTCGAACCAGGTGGCGCACGTGGACCACCCCGGCGCCAACACGCCGGCCTTATCTGTGACGTCGGTAAACGTGCCGTTACCGTTGTTGCGATAGAGAACGTTTGGTCCATAGTTAGTGACGTACAGATCGACATTGCCATCGCCATCGTAATCGGCCGCGGCGACGCCCATTCCAAACCTGCCCCCGGCGACACCAGCCTTGTCCGTCACATCGGTAAAGGTGCCGTCGCGGTTGTTGCGAAACAGGCCATTCTTCAGAGGCGTGGCAGGCGTAAAGAAATCCGATGGACCACTGTTGACGAAATAAATGTCCATCCAACCGTCGTTGTCGTAATCGAGAAACGCGCAACCTGCGCCGACTGTTTCCGGCAGTTGCCGATCCGGCGAATGAGCATTGTTGTGGGTCCAATAAATCTTGCTGGTCTGAGCCGGCACCTCTTCAAACACCACCGGCGGACGGGCGGCGGGACGCGACGAGCGTTGCGCGGGAACGTTGCCTGCTATCAGCGTCAGGAGGATGAAAATCAAAACCTTGCGCAAATTTGTCCACCTTGTTTCCCGCAAAGGCGCAAAGACGCAAAGCCATTTGGTTCAGCTTTCCTTTGCGTCTTTGCGCCTTTGCGGGAACTAAAGCCCTTCATTGATCGGGCCGCGGAGGTGCGGGTACCACGACGACACCGTCTGACGAACCGCTCTTCGCCTTGAGGCTGTCGACAATCTTCATCTGTTCCTGTGCGAGCGCCGGCTCATTTAGCCGCGCATAGAGCAGGGCCAAACTGTAGTGGGCCTTCGGTTCGTTAGGATCGAGCTTCACCGCCATCTCCAACTCTTCGCGCGCCCGCGTGTAGTTGCGCAGTTTCATATAGCTCGAACCGAGTGCGATGCGCGCATGCGCGTAGTTCGGCAGTTTCTGAACCGCCTTCTCGAACAATGGAATCGCACGGACATCATCGTTCTGTTCCTGGGCCACCAAACCAAGATAATAGAAAACTTCCGGTATGATGTTCGGCGAACGCGCACTCTTTTCCAGCCACAACCGAGCGTCGCGATACTTCTTCTGGTTGAGCAGAACGTAACCCAAATGCAGTTGGCCCAGTGAATTATCCGGTTGAATCTCGATCAGCCGGCGAAACAGTTTTTCAGCTTCGAAGAGATCGCCGCGAGTCAACCACGCAACGCCGAGCGCCAGCAGGTACGATGGCTCGTCGGGCCGCAGCTTTAGCGATCGTTCAAGCGCGGCCTTTGCTTGATCGATCATGCCGGCGCGGAGAGCCAAAAGTGCAAACTTGTAAAGAAACTCCGGCGACGTCGAATCGGCGCTGAGGGTCGCAACACGCGCGAGGTAAATCGACGTTTCTCGCATCTCACCTTTCAAACGTGAGATCTGAGCAAGTCCGAGCAACGCGCCGGCGTTGTCGAGTCGATTCTCGAGCGCCAACAGGTAGGGCGGCTCGGCCTCTGCCAGAGCGCCTTTTGCCACATAAGCGTCGCCGAGCATCACCAGCAAATCAGGCGAAACAGCACCTGCCTTGCGGAGGTCCTCAATGAAGCTGATGCACTCGTCAAACTTTCCGAGCGCAAGCAGCAATGCGGGCAGCTTCGCCGTTGCTTCTGCATTGTTTGGCTCAAGACGCAGGACCTCTCGTAGCTGTGAGATCGCTTTATCGGGAACGCGTTTCAGCGTGTAGACGTGAGCGAGGTTCAAGCGCGCGCCGGTAAACGTCTCGTCGTTGCGCACGGCTTGTAGAAAAAGCGTTTCAGCCTCGTTGAGTCTGTTCTGTTTTGCGCGAATCGTGCCCATGAGATTGAGCACCGCGGGTGAGTTCGGCGACCTGCGCATTATCAACACGAGCTGTCGTTCAGCCTCCGCGGTTTTATTGTCTCGGATGAGCGCAGCAACCCGTTCGAGGTTCTCGGTCGGAACCACGGACTGAACACAAATCGCAATTGCCAATATCGTTGCGCTGAAAATACTCATTACTTCCTGACGAATTCCTTCTCCGCGATCTTACCTTGACCTTCTTTGATGGTCACGACTCGATTGACGCCGACCCCGGTAACTTTGTCGACGGTGCCGCTCGGCCAGCGCACCTGAATGACATCGACTTTAGTTCGCCGCTCCAATCCAAAATGCAGACGCAGATCACTCTGCGAAATGTAACTGTCGCCGCTACGCACCTCGTCGATCTGCGACAGGTCGCCCGCAACGACTTTCACCTGCGCGCCGATGCCACTGCGATTGCTCTTCGCGCCAACGGTCTTGACGAGAATCGAGTTGTTCGCACTTCCACCGTCGTTGCGCAACACCTGTGGTGGACCATCGAGATCGCAAATCACGAGATCGACATCGCCGTCGTTGTCGATGTCACCAAACCCAACGCCACGGCTCGCACGAAGCTCAGTCAGCACAGCGCCAAACTGCGCGGACACTTCATCGAACGTGCCGTCGCGATTGTTTCGATGCAGCAAGCGCGGCTGACGGTAATTGGGAAGCTGCGGATAAACGTGGCCGTTCGCAACGAACAGATCGACCCAGCCATCGTTGTCGTAATCAAAAAACTTCGTTCCCCAACCGACCTGCGGCAAACTCACGGCTGCAACTTTTGCCGCGTATGCAAGATCGGTAAACGAGTTCGCGCCGTCGTTCCGATAGAGCGTGTTGTATTCGTCTGCGAAGTTAGTAACGAAGAGATCCATCTTGCCATCGTGATCGTAATCGCCGGCGGTCACGCCCATGCATCCCTGTTCGCTGCCGTTCTCATTTACAGCCGTACCCGCGTTGAAACCGATCTCTTCGAAAGTTCCGTCGCCTTTGTTCCGATAGTGAAAATTGGGCGTCGAGTCGTTCGCGACGAAGATATCGATCAGGCCGTCGTCATCAAAGTCGCTGGTGACCACGCCGAGGCCGTAGAAACCGTTGGGATCGGCGACACCGGCCTGTTTCGAAACGTCGGTGAATGTGCCGTTCCCGTTGTTGCGAAAAAGAGAGTCGCCGGCGCCCTTCAAACCTCTTGGACCACACTGCACGGGCACGGATTTGTACTGGCAGGTTTGTCCCTTGCCGAACTCGGGCAAATTGTTGATGTCAAAATCAACGTAGTTTGAGACGAACAGATCGAGGTCGCCATCATTGTCGTAATCGACAAAAGAGGCGCCAGTGGTCCAGCGCGGATCGTTTACACCCGCTTTGTTAGTGACATCGGTGAACGTCCCGTTGCCGTTGTTCTTCAGCAGGTGATCCGGGCCGAGACAGGTGACGTAAAGATCTTCGAAGCCGTCGTTGTTGTAATCACCGACGGCGGCTCCCATGCCCCAGCCAATGTCGGTCACTCCAGCCTTCGCGGACACGTCTGTAAACTTGCCGTCGCCGTCGTTGCGATAAAGTTCGCTCTTCGTTTTTCCTTTCGACTTCACGAGATCGACGGTGAGCGAATTGACGAAGTAGAGGTCCAGATCGCCATCGTTGTCGTAATCGAAAAGCGCGACGCCGCCGCTCATCGACTCGACGATGTAACGCTTTTCGGGGGAAGCAACGTGCTTGAACGTAATGCCCGCCGCGGAGGTGATGTCGGTGAACTGAATCTTAGGAGTTTCTGCGCCGGGTGACTGAGTGGCGATGAAGGGAAACGGCGTTGCGCACAGCAAGGTCGTTAGTAAAACGAGTTTTCTTAACACGGATCTACTAATTTCCTTTGGTGCGTGCCTTTTCCTTCAACTCGCGCGAGATCTCGAGCTGGCTTTCTCCTTCGGATTTGCGACCCGCCGCGATGTACGCGCGTCCGAGTTGATAATGGACGTGGGCCTGGTTCGGCTTGAGACGCGCGGCGATCTCCAGACTCTCAACGCTGCCTTTGACGTCGCCCTTTTGCAACAACGCCTTGCCGAGCTCGTACCGCGCATCCGCGAAGTCAGGTCGTTCCTGCACGACTTCACGCATCAACTTCAACCCTCGATCCGTTTGCTGTTGGGCCAACACGACGAACGCAAGATGATACTTTGCTTCCAGATCTTTGGGACTCAACGCGAGTTCGCTCTCAAATTCACGCGCGGCTTCCGCAAACTTGCCCGCCTTTAAATAGATCAAGCCACTGTAGAAATGGGCCAGACGGACTTTACTGTCGAGGGCAAGAGCGGCGCGCAATTCATCAAGCGCCTTGTCGACGTCGCCACGTTCATAATGCGCCTGACTAAAAAGAATGTGCAGTTGCGGACTCTTCCCACCGACCGCGACCATCTGCTCGATCACTCGATTCGCAGCGTCCGTCTTGCCATCCTTCAACAACGACAACGCCAGCGGATAATGAAGCGCCACTTCCTGCGGTTTCGCCACAACAACGTCCGTCAGAAGCGCTGCGGCTTTCGGAAAGTCGCTGATCATGAAATAACTCATTCCCAACAATTGCTTGATCGCGATGTTGTTCGGATCAGACTTTAGCTCTCTTTCGAGCGGGGCAACGGCTTCTTTGTACGACTCGGACTTGAAATAAGCCAGGCCGAGGTTGTAGTTAAGTCCCTGATGCGCGGGGTTCCACTTCGCGGCCAGGGCAAACTGCGCTGACGCCTCGCGAAAGTCCTGCTGTTCCGCGCGCAATACGCCGATGCTGTTGTGCGCGGCGGCAAGCACTTTGGTGTAATAGCTCTCGTCGGCCTTCAGTTTTTCCGCGGTCTTCGGATCGAGCGCAGCGGCTTCGTCGACAACGCCTTCAGCCTTTACCAGTTCCGAGTTGTTGCCGTCCTGTGGCGGAGGGGCGTTGCCGCTCAAAAACGCACCGACCTTCTTCTCGTCCAGCTTGAAACCCTTCGACTTCAATTCCGCCGACTTCTGTAACTCCTTCTGACCGTCGGCAGTGCGACCGATCTTGATCAACGATTGACCCAATCGATAGTGCGCGGTCGTCACCTGGTAATCGTTGTGGGCCAACGACGGCGTGAGGGCGATGCTCTTCTGTAGCACGTCCGCGGCTTGCTGATGCTTTCCCGCGCCCTGATACGCCTGGCCCAGGTGAAAGTACGGATCCGGGTTGTTTGGTTGTTTGCTGACCGCCTTTTCGAGCAAAGCGATCGCCGGTTCCCACTTTCGTTCGATGATGTACAGAATCCCGAGATAGAAATTGGCGAAATACTCCTCCGGATTTGCCGCCAACTCGATCTCAAACTCCTTCATCGCATCCGCGATTTTCGACGCGCCATCCTTATACAAATACGTCAGACCGAGATAGTAGTGGACACGCGGGAAACGTGGATCCAGCGCGAGGGCCGCTTTGAACTCTTCGATCGACTCGGGAAGAAAACCGGTTTCGCGATAGGCGCGTCCGATGAGCACGCGAAGCTGCGGGCGGTTCCCTAGACGATCGACCATTTGTTGAAAAAGTTGTTTGGCCTGCGGTACCTGGCGCTGCTTCAGATAAGCCAGGCCCAGCGTGTACTGCGCGTCGTAATCGTTCGGCGCAAGTTTCAAAGTCGTTTGTAGTTCCGCAGTGGCTTTATCAAATTGGCTCAGCATGAAGTACGACTTGCCGAGCATGTGATGGGCAGCCGCCAATTGCGGATTGACTGTTAACGCACGCTGAAGCACATCGACCGATTTCTGATACTGGCGAGCGCGGAAATACGCGATGGAGAGTTCTACTATGCCTTCCGGCTCGTTGGGACGAAGAGCGTTGGCTGACTCGAATGGGCCGACGGATGCGGTGTAATTGCCCTGAGCAGAATAAACTTTGCCGAGCCTCTGATACGCCTCTCCCAGAATCGCCTTGAACTCCGCTTCGGCGCGGGCAAAGTCGCCGGCACGGTGGGCCCTGCTCGCTTCTTCGTAGTGACGTCGAAACAGATCGCCCGGCGCCTGAAAGAAGACAGAGAATAGCAGGAGAGGCAGGCAGGCCAGGCGAAGGTACATCGTTTTACTGATCCGGAAAATTAGGACTAAACAAAAAACCTTGGACGAAGAGCTGAAAAAATCGCTCAGCTCTTCGTCCGTGGTTTAACCTGCGGGGAGTATATCAGAAGGTAAACTTGATACCGAGTTGAATCTCACGCGGCGACTGCGCAGTGTTCAACGTGCCGAAGCTTGCGTTCCTCAGATCGGTGTCGAAGCCGACGAAGTTCGCATGGTTGAACACGTTGAAGAACTCGGTTCGGAATTGGATCCCGTAACGCTCTTTGAACCGCCAGTTCTTGGCCAACGAGAAGTCGATGTTTGTGATCGCCTTCCCGCGTACCGAACCCTTACCCAACGTACCTAACTGACCTGCCGCGGGTGTTGCGAAGGCGGCTGGATTCAGGTGTCGCGTTGAATCGCCGGTGTCGAGGTAGAGCGGCGCGCCTGTGTAGTTCGGACGCTGTCCTACCGCCGAGGCCGTTCCAATCGTATTGACGCCGGTAAGGATTTCAATCGGCGTTGCGCCAAAGTAAGACGCAATACCATTCAACTGCCAATCGCCAAGGAAAAAGTTGGCCGTCTTGCCCCATCGATTGAAGGACGGGAGCACGTAGACCAGATTGCTGACGAAGGTGTGACGTCGATCGAGATCGGCGTCGCCCCTGTCGGCGTTGAAGTTAAACGGGTCGCTCGTAGAGTTTGTAAACGACGTGAGCGAGACGTCTGAAATCGCGTGGCCCCAGGTGTATGCAACCTGGAACGCTAGTCGTTCGCTGAACCGGCGATTGAGCCACAACTGCATTGCGTGGTAGCTCGAGTTACCGTTTGACTCGTCCGTCGTAATGTTTCCGACACCACGCAATACGCGGTTGTCGGCGATCAAGATACCCTGATCCTGAACACCGACGCCGGGCACAGGACTCGCGATGTTCATTCCGGCGCGAGCGATTTGGAGTCGCGCGTCAGCGCTGCTGCCATCGCACTCACTACCGCGGCACGTCTGATTGTCTGGAATGTCATTTCGGTTCACGTTGCGACGCCAGATGTGCAGTCCGTGGTTGCCGATGTACGAAGCTTCAAACACCGTGTCCTTGAACAGTTGATGTGAAATCGTCAGGTTCCACTGGTAGCTCTCGGGTGGTCTGAAGTTTGGATCGACGGCATTGAATCCCGCGTTCGGGTTAACGCCGGCGACGTTATTCACCAGACCCGGATTGATTGTGTCAAGGCTGCGGCAGGTCGGACAGTTGGCTAATGTCGTCCCCGCACCGTTCCAACCCGACCCTGCGCTGACGGTTGTGGTCCATGGCGGGTTGCCGGTCAATCTCAGGAGATCTTCAATGACGTTCGAGCGGCTCATGTAACGGCCAAAGCCCAATCTGACTGCCGTTTCGCCAGTCCCGAAGACGTCCCAGGCGATACCGACACGCGGTTGAAAGCCCTTCTTATACGTGTTCACTAGCGAACGACCGAGACCGGTGGCGATGCCTTCTTCCGCAGTCACCAATCCGCTGTTGAAGTCCGTGCCGTTGTAGAGGCTCGGAATGAAGTTGGAGATGCGATTGTCTTTCTCCCAGGCCGGAGTAAAGACCGAGTAACGCAGACCCATCGTCAGAGTCACGCGCGGATGGAGCTTCCAGGTATCATTCACGTAGAACTCAAAATCGCGCCATCGGCCTTCCGCGATTTCGGTGTTTGCGATTTCAGTGTAGTTGAGAAGGACGGTGTCTCTGAGCAACAAGTCGCCAATACAGTGACCCGTCTGCTCACCGCATCCTTGTATAGAGGCCTGCTGGTTACCGCCGCCAGCGCCTACGCCCGGCTCATCCTTAAAGTTGTGACTGAAAAGACCGCCGACTTTCAGATCGTGCGATCCGAAGACGAGCGAGAAATCATCTTTCCAGATATAGAGATCTTCGCGGTTGGTCCACGGCGCCTGGTGCCAGATGTTGGCGTAACCGCCGGCGCCCCAGAACAGCGATGGGACAGTACCGCCGACAAGGCCATCGCCGCCGTGCGGAAACACGGTCGGAATCTTCGAGGCGATCTCATCTTCCAGCGCCTGCGTTTCAGGACTGGTCGTGATGATGATGTCGTTGCCGGCAATCGAGAACTGGAATTCGTTGACGGCGCGTGACGACAACGTGTTCGTCAACTTCACCGCAAAGCTGTGGCTCGGCTGACTCCAATCCGACGAGAGCGTCGGATACGGGGAGTCGCCCCAGAAGTTTCCGCTCGCCGCCAGGTGCGTCCATTTCTCATTGATGTAACGCACCATCAGATTCGCCTTGTCGGAGATGGTCACGTCACCGCGAATGAGATCCTGGCGCGTATTGATTGGTTGAACCTGTGACGTGGTCCAATTTGGCGAGCCCGTTGTATTCGGATCCGGAAACAACTTCATGTAGGCCAGCCCGGCGGGACTGAGTTGACCGGTCGGAATACGATTGCCCGGGAACGGATCGCAGACTGTTATCGTCGCGGGCGGAGCATTTGGATTTGGCTCTTCACGGCAGGTGCCGGGAATGTGCGGTAGCGGTCCTGTCAACGCCCCACTGAAATCGCCCTGCTTCTCGGCGATGG
>CBFGMX010000016.1:0-52627 GCA_965649955.1 uncultured bacterium | reverse complement strand
AAGCCGCGCGAGGGGAGGTCCCCTTCAGCCGGATTTACGGACATCTAAAAGCCGGTTCCGCACAGACCAAACGACTTGGTCCGGTGACCCGGACCGAACAAAAGAGGAAGAGAGACGACAAGTTCTTACGCATCGGAATTGTGCGGTCTTTGGAGACCCCGCTGGATCCTTTATTGGATAGCGCGCTTTACACGGTGACGGAAGGAGACATTCGGGTAGCGGGTATCGTTTCCGAGAGCGCCGTTGCGGTGCGAGTTCAGTTCCAAGATATGTCGTTGCCTCCCGGCGCCAGGGTCTTCGTTTATTCGCCATCTAACCCGAGTGAACACCACGGCCCATATGTAGGACGCGGCCCGTCAGACGATGGCACGTTCTGGACGCCGCCGATACCGGGCGACACGGCGGTCATCGAATACTTCACACCAGCAAGAAGCAACACGGCCAAAACTCCATTCAAAGTCCTCTCAATCGCTCACGTTTTCAAAGACATGTCGGTCGAGAAGGCAGCGGGATCGTGCGAGCTTGACGTAACAACGGATTGGCAAAATGTCGCGAAGTCCGTGGGCCGGGTCGACTTTGTCAGCGGCAATTTCGTCGGCTCATGCACGGGCACGCTGCTTAACAATGCAGCTAATGATCAAAAGCCGTATTTCCTGACTGCAAACCACTGCATCAGCACTCAGACTGAAGCTCAATCCGTCACCGTCTACTGGAACTACAACACCGGCGATACACCACCCGGCGGCACGCCTACGACAAGCGGCGCGAATCTTCTCGTCACCGGAACATCGAGCGACTTCAGTCTTCTGTTCCTGACGGGCTCGCTGCCTGGCGGTCTTTTTTTTTCGGGCTGGGATAGCACGGCTTTCGGTAGCACTGCCGCAAGCGCCGGTATTCATCACCCGGAGGGATCTCATAAGCGCATCTCTTTTGGTACCGCGAGACAACCAAACGCGGGAAATTGTCCAACTGGGCAGCAATGCTTGCGCGTTGACTGGAGTTCCGGTGTCACAGAACCCGGATCGTCCGGTTCCGGGATTTGGGTCGGCAACCCATCGGATCCCGGTGGACCAAAGTTGATCGGAACCCTGATCGGAGGCCTGTCCGCGTGTAATGCGTCTCCTTCCGAAATGTGGGATGTTTATGGCCGGTTCAGCGTCACCTATCCGAGTATCTCCACATTCTTAGAAAACACAGCGTGTGTTACGTCGCTCAGTTCAACCAGTCAGACTTTCACCAGCGCAGGCGGTACTGGCAGTTTCAACGTTACGGCGGCGGGAAGTTGTAACTGGACTGCCGTACCCAGCGATAGCTTTGTAACCATAACGTCCGGATCGAGCGGTTCGGGAAATGGCACCGTAAGCTTTTCAGTTGCGAGCAACAATGGAGCGCAGCGGTCTACCACAATCGTTGTCGGCGGTAAGGTTTTCACTATCACTCAGGGTGGCGGCGGCCCATGCGCACCGACCCCGATCAGTATTGGTCAAACCATAAACGGAAACCTTACGACGAGCGCTTGTCCCCTGGGCGATGGAACTTTCTACGACGCCTACAGTTTTACCGCGACGGCAGGTCAGCAGATCGCGGTGTCAATGACCTCCAGCCAGTTTAATACCTACCTGTTTCTGGCCGGGCCGGATGAATCGATACTCGCGGAAAACAATGACGGCGGAGGTGGAACAAATTCACGCATCCCAGCCGGGAGCGGGTTCATTACTCTGCAGGCGACAGGTACTTACACCATCGGGGCCAACGCGTTCGATTCGGCGGATACGACTGGATCGTATTCGTTGACCCTGAGCGCGCCAGTGCCGCGGACTCTTACGGTTGCATCGTCTAACCCGAGCAGCGGGATAGGTGTGACTGTCATTCCAGCCGACAACAACGGTCTCTCAAACGGCACCACGCCGTTCACACGAAGCTACAACCAATTCACTACGGTAACTCTGATCGCACCCGCCACTGATGGGGGAAATCTGATCTTTCTCAAATGGCTGAGAGATGGCGCCGACCTGTCGTCTTCATCCGTGGCGAGCGTAACGATGGACGCCGACCACACGGTGACCGCAGTGTATGGACCACCACCGACGTTCGTATTGACTGTAGCTTCAACGAACCCGGGTAGTGGTGTACCTATCACCGTTACTCCAAACGACAATGGAGGCTTAGGTAACGGAACCACTCAATTCACACGAACCTATAACCAGTTCACTTCGGTCCAGCTTACAGCGCCCATTAGCGTCGGCAATAGCTTCTTTATAAAGTGGCAACGCGATGGCGCCGACGTGACGACAAGCAGAACAGCCGGTGTGAACATGAACAGCAATCAAACCATGACCGCTGTTTACATGCCGGTTACTCCGCAGCCAAACCCACCGCCGACGCCGATTCCGAGTGGTCCTGGGCAGGCAGTGGGCTATCAGATTAATCCTGCTCACACGGGATCGCAGTTCGATACGGTAAGTCCGCCTTTGACGCAGCGCTGGTCGCGCAACCTGGGAAGCGCAGTCTCCTATCCGCTGATCGCTGGCGGCAAGATCTTTGTAATCGCAGGAGTAAATCTTTACGCGCTCGATGGTACAAACGGTGCGACTGTGTGGGGACCAATCGAAGTCGGCGTTTCACGTGGCCTGGCATACGACTCAGGCCGCGTCTTTGCCGTCAATCACGGCGGTCTGCTTCGCGGCTTCGATGCGACAACCGGAACTCAGGTGTGGTCGCGACAGCTTCAGGGTCAGGCGTTCACCTCACCACCGAGCGCGATGGGAGGCACGGTCTACGTTTCGGGTTTTTCAACTATGTACGCTGTGTCCGCGCAGGACGGCAACGTGAAATGGAGCACGCCGAATGCAGGTGGGGATCAAAGTTCACCGGCGGTAACAGCGGACCGAGTTTATGTATCCTACACGTGCAGGTCGCATGCCTTATCACCATCTACGGGCGCTGTAATTTGGAGTCAATCGGGATTGTGCTTTGGCGGAGGCGGAAGAACCGCCGTCTTCTACAATGAACGGGTCTACGTACGCGATCCGAGCGTAGGAAACTTGACTCTTGACTCAGGAACCGGGATTCGAGTCGCCGAATTTCAATCGCTTCCCGCTCCCGCTTTTCGTGGCTCCACGGGCTTCTTCCTAAACATATCCACGTTAGAAGCGAGGGACATTTTCTCGGGCACACTGAAATGGTCTTTCGCTGGCGACGGAAGTCTTAGCTCACCGCCGATTATCGTGAACGGCGTGGTGTACATCGGTTCGACGAGCGGGAAGTTGTATGCCCTAGATGAAAATACGGGAACGAATGTATGGACCGGGACCGTCGGCGCACCCGTTAATCGTCCTGATGAGCACAACCTTTCGGAACCTCTCACCGGGCTGGGCGCCGGTGAGGGTTTGATTGTGGTGCCGGCTTCCAACGTACTTGTTGCCTATCAGGCAGCGCCCGCGGGGCCGCCGGTGATCTATGTAGAAGAAGGTACTAACAATGCTGTCGCGCTTGATTCAGTTACCTTCCAGCGTGGGCCATTCCGGTTGTTGAACCTCAACAACTTCAGCGCCGATCAGCGTACGCGGATCATAATTCTCACCTCGAGCCTCGGACTGACGCAGTCCGATCTAAGTGACCCTTCGGTGTTAGTTGTGGAAGTGGCAGGCGTCAACTTACCGGTTGAGAGTGTTGGCGCACTTTCAATTCCCGGACTCGGCAGTTCTTACGTCGTCGTCAGGCTTCCCGACAACGTACCGACCGGCGTCCAGCAGCTACGAATCAAGTTGCGCGGCGTTGCGAGCGACGCACGGTTGATAAACATCTCGCCATAACTTCTCGCGGTTCAGTGACGCCCCGCCCCGCATCCCTTCATAAATAAAATATCGCAGTGCATTTCGTCGGGAAGTTGAAGATCACCAACGGCTCGGCATGTTCATTGCTCAATTGTCGTTCGGTGCCGGGTTTTAGGGGGCTTCCGATGCATCAATGCTCCGCGGGTGTTTCGAAAGTCAGATGTTTCCGGCATCGAAGGGACCGCGATGAACTGTCAAAACTGTAATACGAAGATTGATTACCGGTTCTTAACCACCTGTACGCAGTGTGGGTGTGGGGTTGAACCGGCCGGTGTTTCACAACTCGAGCAGGTTCCCGAGCCGCCGGAATTTGAAAAGAGCTCCACCTGGAGAGGAGCGTTAGTAAACCTTGTCTACTTGTTCCTTAGCTCTGTCACAGGCATGATCTCCGGCGCTGTGGTTGTTACGTTTCTCTGGGCAGTATCTTTCAGAGCGATGCTCGAGGTACTCGACCCCGACTCGCCGCCTGGCCGGTACTGTGGTCTAGGCAACACGCTTGGGTTTTTGGCACTGTATATAGGAGCATTTCTTGGGACGATGGGCGGAACTGTCCTGGCCATTAAGAAGCCGCTCTGCAAAGCACCCGCTAATTGACAGCGATTTTAATTACACCTTAACGTATGACTCTTTTTCCTGATATGACTGTGAAACACCTGAATATGCAGGAGCTCGAAGCAGCGTTGGACCACCTGCGCGAGGCGCCCAAAGACAACGGTGTCGTGCATTTGATCGTACGACGTCCGCAAACGGACCAGCGTGAGGTGCTGGACCATGCGGAGCTTGATCCGGTCAATGGTTTGATCGGTGACTGTTGGCGCTTCCGGCCGAGCTCAAAAACTCCAGACCACTCGCCTCATCCTGAGATGCAGATCAACATCATGAACTCCCGAGTCACGGCGTTGGTCGCGCAGGAGAAGGAGCGCTGGCCGTTGGCTGGAGATCAACTTTACATCGACATGGATTTGAGTAAGGCGAACCTGCCCGGAGGAACGCAGCTTGAAATCGGCACCGCGGTACTCGAAGTCAGTTCGCTTCCACACACAGGGTGCCACAAGTTCGTGGCGCGCTTCGGAGTCGACGCAATGAAGTTCGTAAATTCGGCGATCGGAAAAGAACTTTGTTTGCGAGGAATCAACGCTCGCGTGATCAAAGGCGGTGTGGTCCGAGTCGGCGAAACCGCAAGAAAGATCTCAAACGGGAACCACCGATAATCGACATCGGACCAGCGTCTCTCGAATAGGACCACGCATCTTCAGAATAGGACCCACCAAAAACAGGAACAGGTGCAGTAGCTTGGGAGGTTCTAGGCTTTTGTTCCCTCCAGCGTTTGCACCTGTCCTGCCTGCTGCCCTGCTACGCAGCAAACTCACACCACGTTTTCAAGCAGCTCGCCGTCGCGTATAACGGTTCGCCGCAAACTCTTCGATCATCTTCTGATTGAACGCCGGTATGTCGGCGGGTTTCCGACTCGTGACCAATCCACGATCAACCACCACTTCGCGATCCACCCATTCAGCCCCCGCATTCATCAAGTCAGTCTTCAACGACGGCCACGACGTGATCCGTCGTCCCTTAACTACATCTGCCTCGATCAACGTCCACGGCGCATGACATATCGCCGCCACCGGCTTTCCCGTAGCGAAGAAGCCGTCGATGAACTCCACCGCGCGAGTCAGAGTTCTCAACCGATCCGGGTTTCTCACCCCGCCCGGCAACAACAATGCGTCGTAATCATCAGAACGCGCCAGTTTCAACGGCATATCAACAGAAAATAAGTCCGCTTTCTCGTCGTGATTCCATCCCTGCACTTTATTGTCCGCCGGCGACACGATCTCGATTTCCGCCCCAGCCGCTTCCAACGCCATTTTCGGTTCCGTTAGTTCCACTTGCTCAAAACCGTCGGCGACCAGAATCGCCACTTTCTTGCCCTTCAGCCTCTTCTCCATGAGGATCCTCCTTGTCCAGCGCCAAACCTCTCCATCCGCTCGGCTCTCTCTTCGGAGTAACTCGAACTCACGATGGCAATTTAAGTTAGGCAATAGGGGTGCCGCCCGCTTGACTTCGCCGAATGTATGTATTGCGGCGTACGGAGCAGTGCAGAATGAACTTAGACTTCAATAAACGTAACGAACTCCGACAGTAGTGTTCGGACTCGCTACTCACGACCCAGCGAGCTTAAACGACTTTGGACTTCCACTTGCCGCGTCGAAACACCAGCGCACTCGCTACAGCGAGGGTTGAAAAAGCCACCGTGATCGCGATAAACACGCCACGCGGCCCCAATCCCAGGACAACGCTGAGCACGTATGCCAGAGGAATCTCCCACAACCAGAAGACAAATAGATTGAGGATCGTCGGCGTCCACGTGTCGCCCGCGCCGTTAAACGACTGCCCGAGCACCATGCCGTAGGCATAAAACAGAAAGCCGTACGCAACGATGCGCAAACAGTCGACGCCATAGCGCGCAACGTCAGGGTCCGCCGTGTAAAACCAGATGATCTGCGGTGCAAACAACACGAAGAGAATCCCGACGATCCCGAGAAAGATCATGTTGTAAAAGCCCGCTTTCCAAACCGCGCGTTCAGCACGATCGGGGTCCTTCGCGCCGAGTGCCTGTCCGACCATCGTCGCTGCCGCATTCGCCATTCCCCACGACGGCAACAGGGCAAACAGGATCACGCGAATGCCAAATGTGTAACCGGCAACAGCGTTACTGCCAAAGCTCGAAATGATTCGCACCAGTCCGATCCAACTCGCCATGCCGATGAAAACCTGAAATGTCGCAGTACCGGAGAGACGGATAAGCCGGATCATAATCGCTGGTTCGAGACGCAGATGTCGCCGGCTGATTTCGAAACGTCCACCGCCACGAAACAATCGAATCAGTGCGATGAGTGCACCGGTGCCGCGTCCGATGTTGGTCGCGATCGCTGCTCCGACAATCCCGAGTCTCGGGAAGGGTCCCAGGCCGAAGATCAAACATGGGCCAAGCGCGATATTGATCCAGTTCGCGATCCACAACGTGCGCATGGCGATCGCTGCATCGCCCGCGCCGCGAAAGATCGCATTCACCATAAACAGCGTGACGACAGTGAAGTTGCACGCGAGCATCACGCGCGTAAACCCGACTCCGTGTTCGATCACCCACGGCGATCCACCCATCAACGCAAGCAAGCGTGGCGCTAACGGTGTCGCGACGATCCCAATCGCGATCGAAACGAGCAGTGCGACTGCAATCGCCTGCACCGCTGCGCGCGCGGCCCCGTCGGGATTCTGTTCGCCAATACGACGCGCCACCATCGCCATCGCGCCGATGCTCAAACCGATCGCCAACGCGTAGATGATCGTAAGGAGGGATTCTGTCAGACCGACGGTTGCGGCCGCGTCGGTTCCCAGGTGCGATACCCAGAAGATGTCCACGACCGCGAACACACTCTCCATGATCATCTCCAGGACCATGGGAATGGCCAGCAGCAAAATGGAGCGTCCGATCGGACCGGTCGTGTAGCTTCGATGTGAGCCCCGAACTGCCTCTTTGATATCGGCCCACAGGCCTTGCGAGACTTCCGGCGCGACGGTGAGTTCGTTCGCTGAGTCAGCCATGAAGGGTTGCTACGGATTTAGCAGGATTTAAGTTCTACCGAAGTCGTCTTCGAGACGCACGATGTCGTCTTCGCCCAGGTAGTTACCGCGTTGGACTTCGATGAAAATGAGATCTTCGTCGCCGGGGTTCTCGACCCGGTGCGCGGAACCGGTGGGAACATCGATCGCTTCACCAGCGCCAACTGTGATTTCGCGGCCGTCAAGAGTGACTTTGGCAGTTCCTTCAACGACAAACCAGTGCTCGGCGCGTTGCGAGTGTTTCTGATAACTCAGTCTTTTTCCGGGCAACACCTCGATGCGCTTTACTTTGAACGTACGCCCTTCTTCGAGCACCGTGTAACTGCCCCACGGCCGGCGATCGAATTCTCTCACCTTGGTTTAGTCCTCCCATAATCGGAAATCCGTGTTCCCTATCTTCATAGGAAACACGGACATCACGGAAAAGACGGATTATTACACGTGGTTGAGGTTTTAGGAACCCGGTCTTAACGTCAGGAACGTAACCGCATTGCGTCTCTTAACGAGCAAAAGCGCGGGACGAGAACCCGACTGCTGAACCGCGGCCGCAAAGTCCGCGACATTTCGCACCGGACGACGATTAACTTCCTGAATCAGATCGCCCTGCCGAATTCCGGCGGTCGCAGCACTGCCGCTCGGATCGACTCGCGCAACAAGCAGTCCCTGATCTTCCGGATCCAGACCGTAGCGGCTGGCCATCTCGGCAGTGAACACCTGCAATGAGAGTCCATACTTATCGCCGGGTGCACCGCCGCCGTTGCTGCTGCTCTCTTCGGTGTCGCGGGGACGATCGGGTAACTCAGCCAGCGCGACCGAGACGTTTTGATCGCGGCCATCGCGCTGAAGAGTGACGGTCGCGTTCGATCCCGGCGCCATGCTGGCGACAGTGTTACGCAGACCGTTGGGATCGTTCACCGGCGTGTTGTTAACCGCCGTGATCACGTCGCCACGTTTGATACCCGCTTTGTCGGCCGGGCCACCCGCCGTCACGTTCGTCACGATTGCTCCACGCGCAGCCGGTAGATTCAAGCTGGCAGCGAGGTCGGCATCGACCGGCTGAATCGTCACGCCAAGCATGCCGCGTCGCACCTTGCCGGTCTTCATCAACTGGTCCATCACGGCTTTCGCCATGTTCGAGGGAATCGCGAAACCGATTCCGATGTTGCCGCCCGAAGGTGACAGGATCTGCGAGTTGATACCGATAAGTTCGCCGTTGATGTTGACCAGCGCGCCACCGGAGTTGCCGCGGTTGATCGAGGCGTCGGTCTGAATGAAATCTTCAAAACTTCCGTCACTCAAACCGGTTGCGCGACCTTTGGCGCTCACGATACCCGACGTAACGGTCTGTCCGATACCCAACGGGTTGCCGAGGGCCAACACCACGTCGCCCACACGCACTCGGTCGGAATCGCCGACAGTGACGGTCGGCAAGTTGGACGCTTCAATCTTCAAGACCGCGAGGTCGCTCGGCTGATCCGAACCCACCAACTTGGCTGAAAACGTTCGGTTGTCTGTCAGTTCAACTTTGATATCGGTGGCCCCGTCGACCACGTGATGGTTCGTCAGGATAAAACCATTGGAATTGACGATGACGCCCGAGCCAACGCCCTGCACCTGGCGTGGGATCTGCTGCGGCAACCGATCGCCGAAAAACTCCCGAAATCTCGGGTCGTCCATAAAAGGAAATTGCTGCGCCGGGCGAGATCGCTCCGTCGACCTGATGGTGACGACGGCTGGCGAAACTCGACTGACCAGATCAGCATAGGAATTCTGTATAGCCACCGGTGCGGCATTTGAAGCCGGTTGGGAAGGCTGATCCGGCGCAAAACTCAACACCCGACTTTGTCCGCTGCAAGCGGTAAAGGAAAAAACAATCAGAACCAGGCTGAAAAGAATATTTACGCGCGAGTTTGCTCCCCTGAAACTTGCCATGCTACTCATCTCTTCTCTCTTTCTAAAATCTCAATTCTCAATAACATATCGGCCACGCATTTGCCACGCTCGTCCGGAGTTTACTCGGATTTGCACACCGCGGGCCGCACCGACTCCCCGTCGGCGAAAACTCTGGAAAGTTTCGAAGGGTTTTCAACCGGCAGGTGAGACCAGTAAATACTTCCCTTGGATTCAAGCCGGGTCTTTTCGGTTTACTGATGTGGTATACTCCCGGCCGTCAAAAATCCAGAAAATCCTTGGATTCTTGTTCAAAACGATGCCGACCAAACCTTGATTTACAGCCAAACGCCGTACGTCCCCTGTTTCCAGCCCAAACACGGCTCCAGCTCGAGGGATAGTTCCGAATGAATGGGGTAGAGATTTCAAACGGACACGAGGACAATTCCGTGCTGATCGTCAACGACGATCCGGACCAGCTCAGATTAATGGGCAGTTTGCTGTCAAAGGCGGGATATTCGATCGTCACGGCGTTCGATGGTCTTGACGGACTCACCCTGGCCCGGCGTGAACGACCCGACGTGGTTATCAGCGACGTGTCCATGCCACGGATGGACGGCCTGGAGTTCTGCCGCGAGATGCGCGCCGACACGGAACTCAAAACCGTGCCGATTCTACTCGTCACGGCCCTGCAAAAAGACACGGAGAGCGCGGTCGCCGGACTGCGCGCCGGCGCCGACGACTATCTCGAAATCCCTTTCGACTCGGCCCGTCTCGTGGCGAAAGTCTCTCGGTTGCTCGAACGCTCGCGTCTGGAAGCCAGCTATCGCGATGTCGTCGAGCACGCCAGCGACATGATCTTCACGCAGGATCTCGCCGGTCGAATTACCAGCATCAACCTGGCGGGACAGAAATTTCTCGGACGAAAACAGGAAGAACTGATCGGCAACTCGTTTTTCGCGGTCTTCGGCATCATCCCGGAAAGCAACGGATTCGCCGGCAGTCTCACGCGGCCGAACGAAGCGAAGGAGTTTCGCCACCAGTTTGTCGCTCACTCCGCCGCCGGCGAGGACCGCTGGTTGGATATGATCGTTTCGCCGATCAGGGATCGCCTGGACGAGACCACAGGGTTTCGCGGCGTCGCGCGCGACGTCACGGAACGAAAACAGTTCGAAGACGCACTACGCGACTCCGAAGAACGTTACCGCCTGCTTTTTGAATCCACACCGCAGCCGATCTGGGTTTATAACGAAGACACGCTCACATTTCTGGCAGTCAACGAAGCAGCGACCCGAATTTACGGTTATAGCCGTGACGAGTTTCTCTCGATGACCATCAACGATCTGCGTCCGTACGAAGATATCCCAACGTTGATGATTAAAAACGCGTCGGACCCAAATGAGCTCGTGATCTCCAGCCCGTGGCGCCATCAAACCCGCGACAAAAAGACCATCTACGTCGAGATGACCTCGCACCCGGTAGTCTTCGACGGCAAGAACAGCCGGCTGGTCATCGTCAACGACGTCACTGAAAGAAAGCTGCTCGACGAGAAACAACAGCGCCTGCATACGTCGCTGCAACAGTCGGCGATGGAATGGCGGCAAACGTTCAATGCGATCGATTTTCCGGTGCTTATTGTCGATTTATCGGGCGCGATCAAACGGTCGAATCTCGCCGCCGAGCAGATCGTGGGCATCGGCGCGGAGGAGATTAAGAGCAAGCTCATCAGCGAACTGGGGGATAACGAACCCTGGAGAAAAGCCGCCGCACTCATCAAGACGATTCGACACTATCACACGCCGCTTTCCGAAGAGGTCAAAGACGAGGCGAGCGGTAAGACGTGGGCGATTACGCTTTATCACATCAACGAATTCGGATCCGTCGGCGAGCGCGCGATCCTGATCGCCCAGGACATTACCAAGCGCGCGGAGTTGGAAGCCTCACTCCGCCAGAGCGAGATGATGTCGCTGCTCGGATCGCTCGTTGCAGGTGTGGCCCACGAAGTCAGAAACCCGCTGTTTGGCATCTCTTCGATCCTCGACGCTTTCGAGACGAGGTTCAGTGACCGCACCGAATACCTCCGCTACACAAACGTTTTGCGCGACGAGATTGGGCGCCTGACGGTGCTGATGGAAGAGTTACTCGAATACGGCAAGCCGTTTCGTGGGGATCTCTACCTGGTTTCCATGGAAGAAATGATCGCGCGGTCAGTGCGCGCCTGTTTGCCGGCTGCCGAGGTGGCCCAGGTGAACCTGAACAGTCACGTCGAAGACTCGTTACCGAAAATCCGGATCGATCGCCGGCGCCTCTCCAAAGTCTTCGTAAACTTGATCGAAAACGCCATCCAGCATTCGCCGGCAGGAACGACTGTCAGTGTCGAAGCGACCAGAATGATCGACGGCGGTCACGAGTGGGTCCAGTGCGCGATCCGCGACTCGGGACCGGGAATTCTCGCCGAAGATATGCCCAAGATTTTCGAACCTTTCTTTTCAAAGCGTCGCGGCGGAACGGGGCTGGGGCTCGCCATCGCGCAGCGCATCATGCAGGAACACGGAGGAAAACTGATAGCCGTCAACAATCCCGATGGGGGAGCCTCCATGTTGGCTCGCTTCCCCATACCGGCCGAGGGAGATCGCTAAATGTCCAGGAACAAGGTTTTGGTCGTCGACGACGAATCGGGCGTGCGATTTGGTATTCGTGATTTCCTGGAACAGCACGGATACGAAATCGAAGAGGCCGAAAGCTGTCAGGATGCTCAACACCTCTTTCGGACCTCGCGGCCTGACATTGTGATCGCCGACTACATGCTTGCCGACGGCACCGCGCTCGATCTTCTGCCGCGACTGAAAGAGATCGATGCGCAGATTCCCCTGCTGGTGTTAACCGCGCACGGTTCGATCGATCTCGCGGTCAGGGCGATAAAAGAAGGCGCCGAGCAATTCCTGACCAAGCCGCTCGAACTTCCCACGTTACTCGTCATTCTCCAGCGTCTCCTGCAAAAACAGCGGAACCACCACAAGCAATTGGCCAGTAAGTCTCGTCGGGTTCGCCAGGCCATCGATCCGTTCATCGGCACCAGCGCCGCGATTCGGGCGCTTGCCGATCAGGCAAAGAAGATTCTGTCTACGGAGAGTCCGGTCCTGATTCTGGGCGAAACCGGCACCGGAAAAGGCGTGCTCGCGCGCTGGCTGCACGACAACAGCCCGCGGGCTGAAGAAGCTTTCGTCGATCTGAACTGCGCGGGTCTTTCACGCGAGCTCCTGGAAACGGAATTATTCGGTCACGAGAAAGGCGCCTTCACCAGCGCCACAGCTTCGAAACAGGGACTGTTTGAAGTGGCGCATCGGGGAACGATATTTCTCGACGAAGTCGGCGACGTCGATTTGCAGATTCAACCGAAACTGCTGAAGGTGCTCGAGGAAAAACGTTTCCGCCGCGTCGGCGACGTGCGGGACCGTCAGGTCGATGTGCGACTCATTGCGGCGACGCATCAGGACCTGGGGCAACTAGTTCGAGAGAAGAGGTTTCGCGACGACCTCTATTTTCGCATCAGCACGATCCCACTCTCCTTTCCCGCGCTGCGCGAAAGAATCGAAGACATCCCCACCATGGCCCAGTACCTCCTGGACAAAGTGGCCGCCGACCTGGGGCGTGGGGACTTGCGACTCGACGAGAGCTGCATCCAGGCACTGCAGGCCTACTCCTGGCCGGGCAACATTCGCGAGTTGCGTAACGTTATCGAACGAGCAGTGTTGCTGAGTGACCAGAAAAACATCACATTGAAAGATCTGCACTTCGACGGTCACGCCCAGGTGGGAACGTCTTTTCTGGATACTCGCCTGACGCTTCTGGAATTGGAAAAACAACACATCGAACGGGTCCTCGCTGAGGAACGAGGCCGCGTGGAGAAGGCGGCTAAACGGCTGGGAATCCCGAGAAGTTCGCTTTACCAGAAGATAAAAAAGCACCAGATCGCCACGTCCAAATTCTAGACTTCGCGTCTAAAGACTAGACAACCCCTCCGACATTCGGTATTTTCTCCGCTTCCAAACAATGTAAAAAGCGGGCCAAAATCGGTCTATCGGTGTGTAAACCGATGATGGCCCAAACTTTGCTTTAGGTTTGGATACGTGCCACCCGATTAGTTTGCACTCTCGGCCCGACCCGAGAGTTTTTCTGGCTTGTAACGTCCGAGCGCGCACTTGCCCCGCTGCGCTCTATCCCAACCAAGCCTCGATGTAGTACCTCCGTCTGCAAGCTGCCCAGGACTTGTGGATTGAGATTCTTTTATCCATTAAGGAGCATGGAAATGCCCACGTTTTCGAACTTGAAAAGGACGTTTTTAGCGTTGGCGATTCTTGGAATCGTCAGCGTTTTTTCCAGCACTGCAAAGGCCGACATTGTTGTAGTTACAGGAGTCAACAATCAAGGTACCGATAACGTGCTGCTTAATCCCGCAACAGATGTCCTCACAGTAACCGGCACAGTTGGCCAGAACAACCTTCTTGTCAACTTTGAATCTTCGAGTGGCAGCGGATTGCTCAACGCTAATCCGTCAGGCCAGGCAACCGTCAGCGGGGGAACCGGAAACACCGCGTTAACCCAACTGACGTTCGGTCTGGCTAACAACGACACCTTCACGCGTGCAGTGTTCAACATTAACGCGTCTTCAGATGGTGCAGTTGTTATTCGGGTCGAAGGTGTCAATATCGATGGTGGTTTCTTTGAGGACGAGTTTATTGTCGACGCCAATGGGCAGAACTTCTTCACCGTGACGGCCATTAATGGTCAGCTAATCACCAGCATTAGCCTGACGGCAATTGATGGCGCGGTCTTTGAGGATGTAAGACAGGTTCGGCTCGGAGGCGGCGAAATTGTAATTCCCGAACCAGCCAGCATGCTGCTCCTCGGAACCGGTTTGTTGGGCGCCGCAGCGGGCCTCCGCAAACGGTTCAAGAAGTAACAGAGCCGCGGCAGCCCAAAAAAAGGCTCCGAGTTACTTCGCATTAGCAGTTTACTAGTTCTAGCAACTGTGTTACCCACCTGCGTTTGCCCCGCAGGTGGGCCAACATCGGCCTACAACCTGAGTGCCATGTCCAGAGCAGAGTAAGGGTCTGCTCATCTCGTAGTGCGATACGCCAAGTTCGATTGAAGTGCGGCCTAGATCGAATGAGGTACGGAGAGGATAACAACATGGCACGCATCATAAAAACAACTCTGATGACTGCGCTGCTCGCCGGTTTCATGGCAATAGGGGCATCCACGGCGAACGCAGACCCAGTCACCTTTTCAACGTCAGGTACTTTTACCTGCGCGGGTTGTGCCGGCAGTGGTACTAACTCAGTGACCTTCTTAGGTGGTATGGGCAACGCTTTGATGATTACGTTCACTGGTCTGGGATCTACGAGCTTGGACACCCCGACGGGTTCAAGCCTTGGTAACTTCCAAACCTTCTTTAGTGGCAACGGCGTCATCGCTGCGTCAGGCACCTTCACTCTCACGATCACCCAGACAGTCCCGGTCGCAGGAAGTGACAGTTTTTCCGCCACTTTCACGGGTCTGTTCTCCGCTTCCAACTCAGGTTCCGGCGTAGTTAACTTCACGGTAACCTCGGTGACGATCGGAGGAATCACTTATTCCATCACCAACAATCCGTTGAACCTGGTGCCACCAGCATCAAACAACGGAATAACGACCGTTCAGGGACAAATTACCGGCAGCGCGGTTCCAGAGCCTGCCAGCATGCTGCTCCTCGGAACTGGTCTGCTTGGTATAGCGGGCGCGGTCAGAAAACGATACATGTCCCGCGGGGAATAACGAGACACACAGGGTGACAAAAGGGAGATTGTGAGAATGTACGCTCAACCAATGATCATGCCCCTGGATACGAATGGACAGATTTATGCGCTCCAGGACGAAAAGGGGAACACGATCGGAACCGGCACGCGTGAGGTTTGCGAGGTATTGCTTTACATCATTACCAAGCCCGCCTCGCCGAGCATTTCAGGACGGATAAACGGTCCCGCCCCACAACGAGGTAACGTGCGGGCGGCTATCGCGATTTAGCTTCGCATCCAGTGGCCCAGCCACTGCAGAGGGCTTCATCGTTATCGTGCGGAGAAAAGACGATGAGCTTCACGGGAGCTGAAAAGTATAACGACACGGGCTGCTGGCAAGCTGCGGCACATCGTAGTGCGCGCAGCTTTCGGGCAGTTTGTTTGACAGGTTTTTCCTCGGTCTCTTCGGATATCCTCGCTTCGTATCACTATGTTATGCCCAATATCCGTGTTTCTCACAGGAGTGTGGAAACGCGGATGAGTGAATGAGTGCCGTGAAGCAAAATCGATTCGGAACCCTAAAAAAAGTCTCGGGCAGATTAAGACAAATGTGGTCGAGTCGAGAGGATGGTTCCTCGCGAGAGATACCTATGCCACGCCTCCTGATCGTCGACGACGAGGAGTCGATCTGCTTTTCCATGAGCGAATATTTTTCGCTGCATGGTTACAAAGTAGATACGGCTCGCGAGATGGAAGAAGCGGAGAAGCTGTTGGAAGCTACCGAATACAAAGTGGTGATTCAGGATTTGCGCCTCAGCTTGAAACACGATGCCGACGGGCTCGACATGATCAGAACCATCAAACAGCAGAACCCGCAGGCGCGAATAATCGTGCTGACGGCGTACGGGTCGGCTGAAATGGAAGATGAAGCGCGTCGCTGCGGCGCTGATGCTTTTCTTAGAAAACCAAAACCATTGTCGCAGGTGGCCCAGGTGGTCCAGGGCCTGATCGAGTCGCCGCCGCGACACGCCGCCCGCCCCGCGTAGCCTTTCTTTCCATGGGTTTCCTGCTAGTGCGACGGCCGTGAAAAAGGCATTTTTTAACCTGGAACCCTGGAACCCTTCCTTGGTCCCTAATGAAAATCGTGAGAAGCCGTCGCGGCGACTTTGAACGACAGCGGCTGCACGTGACTCGCCTTCACCGAAATAACATTGTCCTGGTTCTGCAACGCACCCTCGATTAAAAGAAACGGATGGTCCACCAGTTCGATGCGGTAACGATCGAACAGTTGGGGCGTGACGATGATGTTGCTAACCCCGGTCTCGTCCTCGAGAGTCAAAAACATAAACCCCTTCGCCGTCCCCGGGCGTTGCCGCACAATTACCCACCCCCCAACGCGCACAAACGTCCCATTCCGCAACTTGCGAATGTCGATCGCTCGCAGCGCGTTGAGCTTGTTCAATTCCGCGCGATGATAAGCAACCGGATGTCTACCGATTGTCAATCCTGTACCACGGAAATCAGCGTCCATTCGTTCCGGCCGCGTCATCGGCAGCAATGGCGAGTCGCCATCTGTCTCCACCAAATCTTCGTAGAGTTTTCCGGCCGCGCGCGTAACTCGTTCGACCTGCCACAACGCATCCCGACGGTTAACGGAGCCTTGAATAAAATTCAACGCGCCGATTGCCGCCAGTTTCCGCAACTCATCTTTGCGTAATTCCTCGACGCGGTTACAGAGATCGTCGATGCCCGTAAAGGGTCGCGTCGCTCTCTCGCGAACAATGGCCTGCCCCGATTGCTGGCTGAGGCCTTTCACGTATTTGAGACCGAGTCGAAGCGCGTGCGGCGTCTCCGCGGTCTCTTCGATCGTGCACAGCCAATCCGATCGGGTGATATCGATAGGTAAAACTTTCAAGCCGTGACGCTGCGCGTCTTTGACGAGCGTGAACGGCTGATAAAAACCCATCGGTTGATTGTTGAGCATGGCGGTCGTGAACGCTGCCAGGTAATTGCACTTGAGATAGGCGCTTGCGTAAGCGAGCAGTGCGAAGCTGGCGGCGTGTGATTCCGGAAACCCATAAAGCGCAAACGAGCTGATCGCCAAAACGATCTCCTCCTGCGTTTTCCCCGTGATGCCGTTTTCCACGAGGCCCTGCCGGAGTTTGACCTCGATTGCCTTCATGCGCGCTTCCGAACGCTTGAAACCAAACGCGCGGCGCAACTCTTCCGCCTCGCCGCCGGTAAAGCCCGCGCAGACCATCGCCATCCTCAGGAGTTGCTCCTGAAACAGTGGCACTCCCAACGTGCGTTTCAGAATCGGCTCCAACGCCGGGTGCGCGTACGTCACCGGCTCCCTGCCCTGCCGCCGCTTGAGGTATGGATGGACCATGTTTCCCACTATCGGCCCCGGGCGGATGATGGCGACCTGGACCACGATGTCATAAAACTTCGACGGCCGCAGTCGCGGCAGACAGGACATTTGCGCCCGGCTTTCAACCTGAAACAGTCCGATCGTATCGGCCTTTTGCAGCGCCTCGTAAACGCCTTTGTCGTCCTGCGGCAGGTGCGCCAGGTCGACTTCCTCGCCGTAGGAATCGCGAATCAACTGGATCGACTCTTCGAGGACGGCCATCATGCCGAGCCCCAGCAGATCGACTTTAATTAGGCCCAGATCGGCGCAGTCTTCCTTGTCCCATTGCACCACGACGCGTCCCGGCATGGCCGCGGGTTCGAGCGGAACTATGGAATCGAGTTGTCCCTGGCAAATGACCATGCCTCCCGAGTGTTGCCCGAGGTGGCGCGGCAGGTCCTGGACGAGCTGATAAAGTTGAAAAAACTTTCGGATGCGCGGGTGGGAAAGATCGAGGCCGGCATCACGAAACTGCCGTTCACTGGAATCTTTTGGGTCCTTCCATTCCCACGTATGCACGAGCCGCGCGAGACGTGAAAGCGTATCGTCGTCGAAATCCAGCGCCTTGCCGACTTCTCGCGCCGCCGAGCGACCGCGATAAGTAATGACGTTGGCAGTCATCGCGGCGCCCAGTTTTCCATAGCGCTCGTAAACGTACTGAATCGCCTTCTCGCGCTTGTCTCCGCTCGGCAGGTCGAGATCGATGTCCGGCCATTCGCCTCGTTCTTCAGAAAGAAACCGTTCGAACAGCAGGTCCATGCCAACGGGATCGACGGCTGTTATTCCCAGCGAATAACAGACGGCGCTATTGGCGGCGGAACCTCGTCCCTGGATCAGTATTCCCTCACGTCGGCAGAACTCGACGATGTCCCAAACAATAAGAAAATAGCCTTCGAGCTTCAGCTTCTCGATCAGCTTCAACTCGCGTTCGAGTTGCGCGCGTGCCTTTTCGTAAGTCGGCGCGCCATGACGACCGGTGTAGCGCCAGCGCGCGCCTTCCTCGGTGCGTTTGCGCAAAAACGACGTCATTGTTTCGCCGTCCGGCACGGAATATTTCGGAAACTCATAGCCGAGATCTTCGAGCGTGAACTTCAGGCGCGAGGAAAGTTCGCCGGTGCGGGCGATTGCTTCCGGCAAGTCAGCAAAGATCTTCTGCATGGTCGCGCCCGGCTTGAGGTAGCGTTCCGAGTTACGGGCGAGTAAGCGGCCGGCTGTTTCGAGGCGCACGTGATTCCGTATGCAGGTGAAGACGTCGGAGATTTCCCGGCGCGCGGGGGTCGCGTGGCAAACGCCGTTGGTGGCGAGTAGCGGCAGGTGATTGCGCCGCGCAAGGTCGATCACGGCCTGGTTGCGCGCCTCTTCTTCTCTGTCGAAATGACGTTGCAGCTCTGCGTAAACATTCTCTTTATCGAAGACGTCGATCAACCATTCGATGGTTTTTTGCGCTTCTCGCTCGCCGGCATTGAGCGCGTTGGCGATTGGTCCATCAAAGGAGCCGGTCAAACAAACCAACCCGCCGGCATGCGCAGCCAACTCTGCTGCGGTTACCGAGCACGCGCCAGGCTTCGCGTGTTTCGGTACACGCAATTTCATCAATGTGATCAGGCGACAAAGATTCTGATAACCCTGACGGGTCTTTACGAGGACGGGGATGGAACAGACTTTCGAACCCGGGAGTTGAACGCTGATTTCGGCGCCGATATGCGCCTTGATACCGTTCTTCATCGCCGAGAGATGAAACCGTGGCGCGCCGTAAACACCGTCGCGATCGAGCAGCGCGAGCGCAGGCATTTCCAACTCGAGACCCGCCGCGATTAACTCCTCGGGAACCGATGCGCCTTCCAGAAAACTGAACGCCGAGCGCGTATGTAATTCAACGTACATCGTTTGTACTTTGTGCTTAGTGTTTTGTTCTTTGTTTGTAACCCGGATGGATCGCTTACAACGGACATCGCCGATTAGCGAACAAAGTACAAAGAACAAAGCACCAAGTACTTTTTAGTCGTAATTTCCTTCGACAAACCACGCGCCATTATTCAGTTCCCGGTAGATGCGATAGATGGCTTGGTGTTCCGAGCCGGGTTTACCCGAGGCAACGGCGACGTCCCATTCGTCTCGCGCCCAGCGATCGTCGCGCCACCAATCCCCGGTTGTACGCCATGGTCCAGCCACCTCGACGACCTTTCCATAAACGCTTCGCTGCTTGTCCCAGGCACTGATCTGCGCCGGCAATCCCCGATCGACCTGGACCACCGCGCGCAAAGGCGGGCGAAACATGCGAAACCCGATTTGTGGCCCGTCGTCGAGTGTCGCTTGTCGATTGGCGTCCGACTTTTTGCGCCTGCGACGCTCAAACTTGTCGTTTAAAACAAATCGCTTCATGCTGAACGCGTCGGGGCGATGCGTGTCGAGCAAAGCGGGGGAGCCGATGTTCTGTTCACCGACGAGTTTTGCCAGCCGCGCAAGAGTCAACTCCAACTTGTCTGGCGACGGAGCCAACGGCACAAACAGTCCGTTCTGTATCACGCGCGGCTTCACCGGATCGCAGGTAATCGAAACTGCTGTGACCGCCGCCTGCGGCGGTTGCTTTTCCATCTCGAGCACGAGCAACTTGAGAAACACTTTGTGGTCGCGCATCGGGTACGGCAACGACAGCGTGCGATCGTGTGAAGTTTGATCTTCGAGCTGCATCTGCACCGTCAGCTCATTGGTGGCCAGTGCGTAGGCATTCAGCGTGGCGCAGAGCTGATTCAGCAGTCGGGCAAAAATAAAAGACAGTGGTTCGAGTTCGTAAAGCGGGTGATCGAGTTCGGTCGAATACGCAAAAACAGGCGCCGGTTGTTTTACCTTTAAGTGTCGCTCGGTTTTGCCTGCCGCCAACTGTTGTAGCCGGACTCCTTCCTGGCCCAAACGTTCAGAAACACCCGTGACAGGCAGGGAAGCAAAGTCCCGAAAGGTGACGACACCCCAGAGATGCAGGGTTTCGAAGATCTCGTCAGCCAGTTTTTTCTCGACGTTGACGAGAGAAAATTCGAGCGCCTGGATGGGAAACTCGCCAAGGCAAGTCAATTCTTCGCCCGGCGAGACGAAGGTGATCCCTCTGAGACGCGTCGCGGCGTGGATCGCCGCATCCGGATTGGCAGCGATCGCGACATTGACTGGACCTTCGAGACCGCCGTTGACGCGTGGTTCTTTTGCTCGCTGCGCGACGTCGGTGGCGAGTTCATAAGCCGAACCAAATAACAACTCACAACCTTCGACGTCGATGACGACGGTTTTACCTCCCGCCTCCTCGACGATCGGCGAGAAGCCATAAGCAAACTCCGCCAGCGACAGGTTCGCCGGGAGATTCGGAGCATGAATACAGGCAAACATGGTAGGCGAAGATTATCGAAAATCTACGAAACCTGTCAACTGGCAAGATGAGCCCGAAAATGGTTCTCGTTGACCCGGGACGAGAGAGGGCGTTGGCGATTGACCTGGATCGAGTTGAACCGCAAAAGATTCCCCTGCGTGACTGTGGCACGCTTTGCGGGAATCTGCTTGCGCATCGGCACGACGTTCGTTTGTTCCGCGTTCGCCTGCGACCACTCCGGCGTTCCCGTCAGCTCCAAAGTCAAAGCCGCACAGGAACGAGTACACGCTTCTTCAGACATCACCACGATCGATGTTGGTCTATTTTCCACCGTGCGGCGAAAGCGATACCACCATGACGAAATGATCCGCCGCGCATCCTTCCCTGCGACGTCTGCCATGTCGAGTATCACCAGACCAAACCCGCCGGCGTGTAACAGTAGATCGACAGCCTTGAAAGCGTTCTCGAGGCTGCCGCCACAACGGATCCACAGCAACCGATCGAAATCGATTCCCGCGGCTGTCGCGGCCGTTGGCGCAAACACGTCGTTGATGTCGACGACCGCGCAAATCTCTTCGTGCCTGGTTGCATAACCAAGCATTGAATACATGAGGGTCGTGCGTCCGGACGAAGCTGGTCCAAACATCTCGCTGATGGCGCCACGCGGCAGCCCGCCGGTCAAAGCATCAACTTCCTTGATGCCCGTGGACAACGTTTCGACGACGGCCTTTTGCTGGATCCTGAACGTATCGCCAAAACGGCCTGCTAAATCAAATTCGTTTAATCTCTGTTTCAAAATCATGACATGTAAGAATTCGTAGCCTCGCGGGCCTTACAATGAAACATGCCTGCGAAAAGCTCAGCAGAAGATCTAATTCCTCCGCGACCGACACTCTCGGCACTCAAAGCCGCAGCCGCTGATTGTCAGGCCTGCGATCTCTGGAAAAGAGGTACGCAAACCGTTTTCGGCGAAGGCTCGCGGCGCTCCACCGTGCTGTTTGTCGGCGAGCAACCGGGCAACGAAGAAGATCTGACCGGCAAACCGTTTGTTGGTCCTGCCGGCAAGCTTTTCGACAATGCGCTCGAAGAAGCCGGCATCGATCGGAAACAGACCTACGTCACCAACGTCGTCAAGCATTTCAAGTGGGAACCGCGCGGCAAGCGCCGGATTCACAAGAAACCGAACGCGATCGAGATCGCCGCCTGTCGTCCCTGGCTCGAAGCCGAGATAGCACTTGTCAAACCTGAAGTTATCGTGGCGCTTGGGGCCACTGCGGCCCAGGCCCTTCTGGGCCCACAATTTCGCGTCACCAAACAACGCGGCTTGTTCATCGAGTCGACTCTTGCGCCTTATGTGATGGCTACGGTTCATCCCTCCTCTATTCTCCGGGCGCCCGACGACGAAACGCGGCGGCTTGAATATCGCCGTTTCGTCGACGACCTGAAAAAACTCGCCCGAGTAATCAAGTAACTTTCGGTACTCAGCAGGCTCGTCAACCACACCGTGGCCTTAGCCCGGCGAGTGGATTCAAGTGACCACAAATCCCGAACCACTCACCATTTTCCGGGACGACGTGAGGTGGAACACCTGATCACCGGGCTAACACCACGGTGTGATTGACTGATCAACCCGACCAAAAACCTGCTCATTCAAAAAACTTCTTCCGAACCGAAAAAAACCTCTTGACGGCTCGTTCGATTTGTTCGAGAATGTTCGCTCAATTTTCGGTTGTCAACGAAAATCTGTTTTCGAGGTATTGCTGGGAGAAAGGTGTCACTGGAGAGAAAGCGAGGAAATGCCCCATGCCTGTAACGGCGAAACAACAGCGAGTATTTGAATTTATTCGGCGTTATATCGAGTCGAACCACGAACCACCCACGATTGCGGAGATCGGCCGTCAGTTTCAGATGAGTTCGTCGGCGAGTGTTCACGCCATTTTGATAGCGCTTGAACGAGAGGGATTGATAAAGCGCATTCCCAATGTCAGTCGCGGAATCCAGATCGTCGCACAAGAGACGGCCGCCGCTGACGAAAGCAACGACATTCCGCTGCTCGGGACCGTCGCAGCTGGCCAACCCATCGAGGCAATACTCAGCCACGATACGGTGTCGGTCCCGAAGGACATGCAGGGACGCGGACGTACCTTCGCGCTGCGCGTACGCGGGGATTCGATGATCGAGGAAAACATTCAGGACGGCGATATCATCGTCGTCGCTTCACAGAAAACTGCTGATAATGGCCAGGTGGTTGTCGCCCTCATCGACGGGAATTATGCGACAGTGAAGAAATTCTACCGGGAACCTGAATTTATACGGCTGGAGCCGGCGAACCCACAGTTCAAGCCGATTTTCATCAAGACCCCCGAACGGATCCAGATCCAGGGCGTCGTACGAGGTTTGATTCGAAAGTACGATCACTGAGCGGTGGCGACTGCCCGGCTCCTGGGCTTTCGCAGGACAATGAAGCCAATGCCGGCGATGATCATTGCGCCTCCCACCATAGTGCGCCAACTCAGTTGTTCGTTTAAAACGAGCATGCCGAGGATCACCGCTACGACGGGGGTCACCAGCGAGATCAACATCGTCTTCGTGACGTCCATGTTTTGGATGAGCCAGTAGTACAGAAGAAAGGCGATGACTGACCCGACGAGGGCTAGATACAAAAGCGATAAGAGTGCGATTCCGGTCCAGCGAAAGCGTAGCGGGTTTCCTTCAAACGTGAGGCCGTACACCAGGAGCGGAATGAGCCCGAAGAACATCTGAAATGCTGCCATCACCGCCGGGTTCAGATTTTTTCCGTGCGTTTTCACCAGCACGTTTGAATACGCCGCGAAGAAGGCGCTCAGGACCATACCCACACAACCGGCCAGCGCCAGGCGTCCGGAGATCGCTAACTGGTTCGAAAACACCACGCCGACACCGCAAACGCCGAGCACCACCCCGGCGATCTTCACCCACGTGATGCGTTCGGCGGGCACATAAATGTGCGCCAGGATCAATCCGAAAGCGGGGAGCATTGCCTGCAAGAGTGCAGCGAGGCCGGAAGTGATGTATTGCTCGGCCCAGAAAACCAGGCCGTAATTCAGACTAAACGACATGACGCCGGTGACAACGAGCAGAATCCAGTCGCCGCGAGTTTTTGGCAACGGGAGCCGACGCAGACGGACAAGTGGAAAAAGAATGGCGCAGGAGATAACGAAACGAATGCCGGCGAAGGTGAGTGGTGGCAGATCCTCTAGACCGAGTTTAATGAATAGCCAGGTTGACCCCCAGATGCCGCAAAGTATCAGCCAGACAATGCGGGCCTTCATTTAATTCGTGTTTTTCTGCTCAACGACATAAGGAATAATCGATAGCACCAATAGTAATCGCAAAGCACGCAAACACAAAAAAACGAAATGCGCTACTTCCAGCAAGCTGAAAGCAGCGCAATCCGTTTTCCTATAGTTCGCCGAAGCGTCCTATAGGTGGCAGCATGAGCATGTACACGCTCAAGCCGCCGAATTTATATCCCGATGACTAACTGGCGGACAGCTAATCTCCGGTCAGCACTCGAATCATTTTCACAATCCGCGCATTCTTGCGAATGCGGTGCCGTTAGGTTTTTGTTGTGGTGGCTTTTCCTCCACCGCCGGTTACGCTCCGGCAACGAAGCTCAACTTTCGTTGAGCCGCTTCGCTCCCTTCGGCGGGTCCTTGCCTCCGGGTGCCACTCGTTTTTATCCGAATGGCTCGAGAAAGTCTCGCAACCTTCTCTAGCAGAGCCTTTCGGCTCCAACCAGGGCGTCAATAGAATCAACAGCCGCCTGTCTCTTCTCTCTTTCGGGCGTCACCGCACCGATCGCCGATCCCTGTGTCGGTCTCGAAAGCCGCAACCTTCGTGACAGGAGCTTTATACTCCTATGCGACTTTTAGATCAAACTCTAGCGTGTTTTATTTTTGACGGTCCATCAAACTTCTATTGACTCTCGATCTTCGCAACTTCAGCAACGATCAATTTCTTCACCGCCAACATCTCGTCTTCGCTTTTATATTTCGTTCGCGGCCAGAAAAAGCCTCTCAATCCGTCTTTTCTTCGTCGCGGCACAATGTGAACGTGCAAATGAGGGACGCTCTGACTGACGCGATTGTTCATCGCAACGAACGTCCCTTCAGCATCAAGCGCAGACTCGACGGCTCGTGAAAGCAACTGTACTGTTTTGAAGAATGGTCCAACCTGCGTAACCGGCAAATCGCCGAGCGTTTCCAGATGATCACGCGGCACCAGCAACGTATGACCGTGAAATAATGGCCGGTGATCCAGAAACGCAACCGACTTGTCGTCTTCGTAAACTATCGTCGCCGATAGGTCGCCAGACACAATTCGACAAAACAGACACTTGTCGTCCGCCATCTCTAACGATTCCTTTCAAATCCTGCCTACGCCGTTATTAATTGGCCTCGCCGAGGACCTCGTCGAAACCCGGCCTCACAAACTCACGCGCGAACGGAAACGCCTTCTCCACTCTGTGCCGCAAACGTTCCAGTTGAAGTATCACGGGTACTATCGACGCTTCGCGTTCCGGCAACGAGAGTTGCATGAGCCGCCACGCGGCGATCGAGCGGTCGATGCCGATCAATGCCACCTTCGCGGAACCGTCGGAATCCTTGGGAAATTCCGCACATTCCGCGATTACGAGGTCGGCGTTCTGTTCGTCGAGACGGCCGGAAAGCGCGCGCATCGTCTTCACGGCGATTTGATACTGATACCACTGAATCACTTCGCGCGCATCTTCCAACTGTTCCGCCGATTCCCATTCCGGCTCGCTCGTGCGCCCGGTATTAGGGCGCAGATCGCTAACCTCGACGGTTTGATCCAGCTCGCGAAACCAGTCACTCGCATCGGCCGCATATTTCTTTCCTGCCCGTGCGAGCGGATGATTATCGACCTGCTGTCTCCTTCTCTTTCGTTGCGCCGGATCGTCGTCGTCTTCGACTTTGTTCAGGTCGATGCCGGCTTCTTTGGCCCATTCGGCGATCATCTCGCGCGTTTCCTGAAAGATCGATCCGAGTTTACGCCAGAATACTTCGTTACTCAGATCGTGCGTTTGCGAGAAATCGTCGTCCTCTTTTTCGGTCGCATAGACGAGGCAACGTGAAGTTAAGGGACAGCGTTCACACCAACGATCGCAATAGTTATAGATACCCGAAATCAAGTCAGGATTACTGGCAAGTTCGGTGAGGGATCTTCGCTGCATTCTTTGTCTCCTTGAGATGAGGATTTAAGGTTGGCTGATTCTACGGTAACATCCCGCAAAATGACAGAGGTCTCTAAAAACATGATGCGTTCAGCAACATTCAGATCATTGTTGTTCGTGCTGGCGTTGGCGACGAGCACGTTCGCGCAGACGTCGGTCAACTACGGCTTTGTCAGTCCGAACACAAAAGAGAACCTGAGACTCGAAGACGCGATCAAAGGCATGAACTCCCCGGAAGAGACGAATCTAATGAAACAGTCAATCAACCTGGGCTGTGTCGTGCGTTCGCGGATTCGGGCCTTCAAGTCGTTGGGTTCGTGGAGCGACGGCGCGGAACACTCCGTAATGATTCGAGTTCAAAGCGACGAGCCAACCGTTCGCTACGTGTTGTCGCGACTCGGCCGCGACGCGCAGCAAAAGTCGATACTCTACTTCCATCCGCAATCGACCGGCACCGCAGACCTCTACACGATAAAACCTCGCCGGCCACTGCGAAATCTCACGACGCTCGCGCAATCGCTCGAGCGCGCTGGAATCTCGTTTCGCACGCTGGTCCCGGTTAAGTCAGGAACCTGGATCTATATCGTGGATTTGAAACGCGAGTTGCGGGCGAAAGTGATGGACGCAGCGAGGCGGCTGCGTGCCCGCGTCAGTGCTGAACCGGGAACCGGGGCTTTCGTAGGCGACGATCAAAGCGACGAAGCGAAAACGGTTTTTGATGAAGAAATACGGAAGTACGAAACTAACAATCCAGACCTGCCGCCACCTTGCAACGTCCAGAGGAACACGGGTAAACGAAAATGAAGTCAAACAATCCATGCTTCACCGCCACGGTCACGGAAGCTCTCGAACGTTTGCCGGGACCGGCCGGCCAACGCTTTGCGACAGTGTTTGAGCACGGAAGTCTGCTGGTTGAGATCTACGCGCCGCGCGGAACCGATCCGCAGCAGCCTCACACGCGGGACGAGATCTACTTCGTCGCAGCCGGCACCGGCGAATTCGTTTGCGGCCAGACGAGGCAGACGTTTGGTCCAACCGACGTACTGTTCGCCGCTGCCGGTGCGGTCCATCGCTTCGAGAATTTTTCTGGTGATTTGACGGTGTGGGTCATGTTCTATGGCCCGGAAGGCGGCGAGTCGAACGGAGGCTAGACATGGCGGAATTTCAATCAATCGCGGCGTGTTTTCCCGTGGCCGACATCAGCGCCACGATTCTCTGGTATGAAGAGCAACTGGGCTTCATCGGCGATCCCTTTCCCGATCGCGAACCGTACGTTTTCGCGATCCTGCGTCGCGACAATATCGAGATCTTTCTCCAGCGCGTCGAGGGTTATCTGAAACTGGATCTGTACAGCAAACGGCCCGGAGGTGTGTGGGACGCCTACATCCGCACCGAGGGCGTAAAAGATCTCTACGAGTCAGTGCTCGAGGAGGCGAGGATCGTCAAACCGCTAAGACGCCAGCCGTACGGCGCGTGGGAATTTGAAATAAAGGATCCGAATGGTTACGTGCTGGTGTTTGCCGAAGGTTAGACCGGACGCACCGCTTTTTGAAAGGCGGCGGGCGTCAACGTGTTCAGCACCTCGCCGCGCCTGACCCAACCACGCCGGGCCATCGCGACGCCAAACTTTACATTGTTCATAGCGCCCACGGAATGGGCATCGACCGAGATCAAAAACTTGATCTTCCGCTTCCGGGCCTCACGCACCCAGCGCGGCTCCATGTCGAGTCGATAAGGGTCGCCGTTGATCTCCACCGCCGCTTTCGACTCGGCAATCACGTCGAGAATGCGTTCAACGTCGCACTCAAACGGCGGCCGCCGTTCAATCAACCGGCCCAGCGCGTGTCCCCAGATCTTGAACACGGGTTGGCGCATTGCGGTGATGATTCGTTCCGTCATCTTTTCGCCGTTCATCTTGTAGCGCGAGTGAATACTGGCGACGATCACGTCAAACTGTTCGAGTATGTCGTCAGGGTAGTCGAGCCGTCCGTCGGCAAGGATATCCGACTCGGTACCGCGCAGGATTTTGATCTTGACCTGGTCCTGTAGCTCGTCTATCTCATCCCATTGACGTCGCAAGTCGTCAAGCTTAACGCCACCGGCATAGAACGCGGTCGGCGAGTGATCGGTGATGGTGATGTACTTCATTCCCATCGCCTCGGCCCCCCGCACCATCGCTTCGAGCGCGTGCTTGCCGTCGGAGTAGGTGGTGTGACAATGGACCATGCCCTTGACATCGTCGAGTGTGACGAGATCTTCGGGCAGCTTACCAGCGAGCGCTGCTTCAATCTCGCCTTCATTCTCGCGCAGTTCGGGCGGGACGTACTGCATGTGGAGACGATCGTAGATGGCGGCTTCCGTCTTGGGAACTTTCGCGAATTCAATGTGCGGGAGTCGCGCGAGGTGGTCCTCAGACCCTGTTTTGAGGAACAAGGTCACGGCGAATTCCGCAGGCGTTACCGCAGTAAACGAAACGCGAGCGCCGTCAACAAATTGCGCAACGCAGTTGTTCTCCTCCACGCGGCTGGAAACGATGTACGGATAACGCAGAAAGTGCTCGATCAGCGCTTCCGGCTTTTTACTGCTCGCAACGATCTCGATCGTGCCCACAGTTTCTTTCCAGCGCCTCAACGAACCAGCAAAACTGATGTCCACCAACCCACGCGAGGTCCTCATAAACTCGACGACCTGCTCGGCCGTGTTCAGCGCATGATGAAGATGCAGTCGCTGCGACGGGCGTTCGACTTCCTTCGACAGAACTTCGAGCAAGCGCTGCTCCGTCTTTGGTCCAAAGCCTTTCAGGTCGCGAATCTGCCCCGCTTCGGCGGCCGCTTTGAGCTCCTCGACAGACGAGATTCCCAACTGCTCGTGCAGTTGCTGCACCTTGGTCAAACTCAGTCCCGGCACGGCGGACAATTCGACCACGCCCGCCGGAAACTCTTCCCGCAACTGTTTCAAAACAGACGACTCGCCCGTGAGATACAGTTGCGTTATCTGCGACGCGAGCGCACCGCCGATACGCGGCAACGTCGTCAGCAGATTCTTCTTCACCAGACGATCGAGATTGCCCACGGCCTGAAGGGAACGCGCACCGGCATTGTAGGCCTTCGCCTTGAAGCGATACTGCCCGCCCTTCAATTCCATCAACCGCGCGATCTCCTGCAACGCGGCCGCGATGCCAAACTTATCGAGTTGTGTTTTTTGCTCCACCACCAGGAAAACGATCTACCACAAATAAGGACTATAATCGAACCGTTATGGGAATAGCGTCTATCAATCCCGCAACGGGAGAAACACTTCGCGAATTTTCTGCGTTAACCTCGCAACAAATCGAACAAAAACTACAGCTCGCCGCCAGTACGTTTCGCACTTACCGGCGCACGTCCTTCGCCGACCGCTCGCGAATGATGATTCGCGCTGCCGAGATCCTGGAGTCCGAAAAGCACGAGTTCGGCCGAATGATGACGACCGAAATGGGCAAACCCGTTAAGAGTGCGATCGGCGAAGCGGAAAAATGCGCTTGGGTTTGCCGCTATTACGCGGAAAACGCCGAGCGCCACCTCGCCGATCAGATCGTCGAGACGACCGCGAAAAAGAGCTACGTACGTTTCCAGCCGCTCGGGCCGATCCTGGCAGTGATGCCGTGGAACTTTCCGTTCTGGCAGGTCTTTCGCTTCGCGGCGCCGGCGTTGATGGCGGGCAACGTCGGCTTGCTCAAACATTCTTCGAACGTCCCGCAGTCCGCGCTGGCGATCGAAGAGATCTTCCGTCGCGCAGGATTCCCGGAAGGGGCGTTTCAAACGCTGCTGATCGGATCGGATGCCGTCGAAGGAATTCTGAATGATGCGCGTGTGATGGCGGCGACGCTGACCGGAAGTGAGCCGGCAGGACGCAGCGTCGCGAGCATAGCGGGCAAGCAGATCAAAAAGACTGTGTTGGAACTCGGCGGCAGCGATCCGTTCATCGTCATGCCGTCCGCGGACTTCGACACCGCCGTCACGACCGCGGTCAAAGCACGCACGATCAACAACGGCCAATCGTGCATCGCCGCCAAACGTTTCATCGTCGCCGATGAGATCTACAACCACTTCGAGGAGCGATTTGTCAGTGAGATGAAGGCCCTTCGTGTGGGCGATCCGATGGACGAGTCGACCGACATTGGCCCGCTTGCGACGCCGCAGATCCTCGACGACCTCGTCGTGCAGGTGCAGAAAGCGGTGACCGCCGGCGCTCGCGTCCTGACCGGCGGCAGGAAACTCGATCGGCCCGGCAATTTTTATGAACCGACAGTACTGGTCGACGTCGTTCCTGCCTCTGCTGTTTCATGCGAGGAAATCTTTGGTCCAGTGGCGATGCTGTTCCGTGCTTACGACATCGACGACGCAATTCACATGGCGAACTCGACGCCGTTCGGACTCGGCTCGTCCGTCTGGACCAACGACGCAAACGAGCAGGCTAGGTTCATCGAAGAGATCGAGGCCGGATGCGTTTTCGTCAACGGCATGGTCGCGTCGGATCCGCGTCTGCCGTTCGGAGGCGTCAAACACTCCGGCTACGGGCGGGAACTCGCGGAGTTTGGCATCCGCGAGTTCGTCAACATCAAGAGTGTCTGGATCGGTTAGGGATTCAAGTTGGGGGAATTCGGGCAGATCAGCAGCAACCCTTCCGACGTTTCACTCGAATGGACCGCGCCGGATTCCGCCCAGCGAAAGATCGTGCGCGAGTTCACCTGGGCGCGCAGCGCGGCCTCGTCGACGTTGAACATCTCCACTGAACGGGCACAAGCGGAACACCAATGGCTTTGCTTTTGCCGGCCGACGGTAATCCAGCGGTCCATCTCGAGTGTGATTTCGGTTCGGGTCCTCATTGACGTTTTCTCTCAATCTCGTGCTTCGACGTGATAAAGAATCTGCGTACTCGTCTGTTTGTGTGCGACGGCGTGTTGTTGCCGCTGGCGAGCGGGCTTCAGCACCTGTAACAACACGCGAAACAGCACTCGCGGCTGAAACAGCGTGGTCGGTGGAACCAGGATGTTGAAAGCTCTCAGCAATACTCTTCTCACTACGACGCTTTCAGTCGCCAGTTGCAGCACATGCTCCATGTAGCGGTGCATGAACCGGGTCATCACACCCGGTCCCGCTCCGTCCGTTTCGCGATAGCGATAGTCTTCACCGGTCGCCAACAGCCACGGAGCTTTATTTACCTTCGCCAATTGCTTCTGGAAGTTGCGTGCAAGACCGGTCAAACTTCCATCCGGATGCGTTCTCTCCTGTTCACGCAGACACTTCTGCAACGTCAGCGCGCCGAGCGAGGCGATAGTCATTCCCTGGCCGTAGACGGGGTTGAACGCACAAACAGCATCGCCCAGGAGAAGGAAGTTTTCCGGCAACTGGTTTGCGCGTTCGAAACGTCGCACTCGATTCTCTGTGCCGCGGTGCGTCTTGATCGGACTGATCGGTTCAGCGGAACAGATCGCATCGTAAATGATTGAAACCGGGAGACTGCGCGCAAACTCGAGAAATCCTGCTTCGTCGCTGGGAGGATAATCGCGGCCGCCGCCGATAAGCGTCACCAGCCATCGATTGCCTTCGACGCGAAACAGGATCGCGCCGCGTTTGCGTTCCGGTGGCGCCGACTGCACGTAAGCACACGTCCAATCACCGTTGAAGTTGTCAGGTACTCGATACAACCGGCTCGCGTAACCGAGATGAGCGTTAACGACTGTCTCTTCCGGCGCGTCGTAGCACAGATCTTTCAACCAGCGTGGCGCACGCGAGGCGCGACCGGTTGCGTCGATGATCAGATCGGCACTGATCGCTTTCGCAACGCGTCGATCGACGTCCGCCGCTCGCGCACACACGAGCACGCCGCTAACCCGATTCTCAACCGAATCCGGAAGCAACCGCAGGACTTCTGTGTTATCCATGATCTCGATCCGCGGGTTCTGGTTAAGACGGCGGCGAACATGGAAGTCGAGCAATGGACGCGTAAAGGCGAGTACCTTCAGGTCCGAAGGAAATCGGATAGCCCAACCGGCGCGCGTGTACCACGCAATGTCATTTGCCATGTCGAGCAGAGGCGCGCCTTCCGCGATCATCTCGTCTTGCAGCCCGGGGAACAGTTCTTCGAGAGCCTGGCGTCCACGCAGCAACAGTCCGTGGACGTGGTTTGCCTGTGGGATGCCCCGGCGGGTTTCGGGCGTGTCGGGGTAAACGTCCCGCTCAATCAGGGTCACGTGTTCAAAGTGATCGGAGAGCACCCGCGCTGCCAGCAGCCCGGCCAGACTTCCTCCGAGCACCACGGCGTGCCGATTCTCTGGGCGGCGAGAGCCGTTTTGAGTGTGATTCTCGCTTGTATTCATTGCCTTACCTCCTAATAATCTCGGCTACAACGTCGGGGGTTGTGAGTTGACGTGAAGATACGGGCGCCGGCGCCGCGTCGTATTTAGGAAGTCCTGAAATGGTCGTGAGATTGTTCTCAAGAAACTCTGAAAACCGATGACAAACCTGCCCGCAAGCCGTTTTTATTCATTCGGTACGTTTCGCGTCGATGCCCATGAGCGCCTCCTTTTCAAGGGAGATCGCGAGATTCCGCTCACGCCGAAGGTCTTCGACACGTTGCTGGTGCTGATCGAAAACTCCAGTCACGTGCTCACTAAGAAAGAATTGATGCAGAAGGTTTGGCCGGACAGTTTTGTCGAGGAAAACAATCTCGCGCAAAACATCTCGCTTCTGCGAAAGGCACTTGGCGAGAGTTTTATTCAGACGATTCCCAAACGAGGCTACCGTTTCGTCGGCGAGGTCCGTACCGACGAACCCGAAAGTGAACCGGTGGTCATCCGCGAGCGAACACGCGCCCGAATCGTGATCGAACGTGACGACGACGATAAGATCGACTCGCGTGACATCCATTCGCTGTTGCCCGGCGCGAAGGTTATTGACGTCACACCCGTCGAAACACCACTGCTGCGTCCGCCGGAAACGATGTATGCACGCAGCGGCGACGTGAATATCGCCTACCAGGTAATCGGCGACGCGCCACTCGATCTGGTCTTTGTGATGGGCTGGGTTTCTCACCTCGAGTATTTTTGGCGCGAACCGAATTTCGCCCGCTTCCTGCTGCGGCTCGCATCGTTTTCACGGCTCATTCTTTTCGACAAACGCGGGACAGGACTCTCAGATCGCGTGCCGATACATCAACTGCCCACACTCGAACAACGCATGGACGACGTGCGCGCCGTGATGGACGCCGTCGGCTCCGAGCGCGCCGCGCTGTGCGGAGTTTCCGAAGGCGGCCCGATGTGCAGTCTCTTTGCCGCGACGTATCCGGAGAAGACGTTGGCGCTGGTCATGATCGGCAGCTACGCAAAGCGAATCCGCGACGAGGATTATCCGTGGGGACCGACGATGGACGAGCGGGAAGAGTTTTTTGACGTTATGCGCAAGCAATGGGGCGGTCCGGTGGGGATCGACGAAAGAGCGCCGAGCCTTGCACACGATCCGCAGTTTCGCGATTGGTGGGCGACGTATCTGCGAATGGGAGCGAGTCCGGGCGCCGCGGTCGCGCTCACGCAGATGAACACCGAGATCGATGTGCGCAACGTGTTGGCATCGATTCGCGTGCCTTCGTTGGTGATTCACCGGCGAGAAGATCAGTGTCTGAAAGTCGAGGAAGGACGCTTCGTGGCCGATCGAATTCCGGGTGCGAAGTTTGTCGAACTGCCGGGAAACGACCATCTTCCATTCGTCGGCGATCAGGATGCGATACTTGACGAGATGGAAGAGTTTTTAACGGGCGTGCGGCACAGTATCGAACCTGACACGGTGCTCGCCACCGTCCTGTTCACGCGAATCGTCGGCGCACACGAACATGCGGCCAAACTGGGTCAGGATCGTTGGGACGATCTACTGCGCCGCCTGCAATCGCACATCCGAAAAGAGATCGAGTGGTTTCGCGGACGGGAAATCGATATGGTAGGCGACCGGCCACTCGCGATCTTCGACGGTCCCGCACGAGCGATTCGCTGTGCCTCGGCGATTACGGAGTATGCGTCACGATTGGGCATTGATTTGAGGTCGGGATTGCATACCGGCGAATGCGAGATTTTCGACGGCAACGTCGCCGGCGTCGCCGCGGAGATCGGTTTGTGCGTGGCGAATGAAGCGAAGCCAGGCGAAGTGCTGGTTTCGCGAACGGTGAAAGATCTGGTTGCCGGCTCGGGGATCGAGTTTGAAGACAAAGGAATTCGCACGCTGACGGGCTGCGGTGAATGGCGGCTGTTTGCAGTCGACCGCTCATCACGAGGAGACTGACATGACTCCCACACGAGAAGAACAGTACCCGTTTGCCGACATCGAACTCGCGCGGCGTTTGGAGCGAACAGAGGCACAGGGCAGCACCAATTTTATCGAAGCGCGTGTCAAAGCATTTCCCGACATGGGCGCAAAATGGATCGAAGTTGCCGGGGCGTACGCGATGTTGGACGCACCCGGCTCGCCTATGTCACAAAGTTTTGGCCTTGGTGTTTTTCAACCGATCTCGGCCGAGGAACTCGATCGGATCGAACACTTTTTTCGGTCGAATGGCGCCGAAGTTTTTCATGAAGTTTGTCCACTCGCCGATAGCTCGGTGTTCGCGTTGATAAGGGAGCGCGGTTATCAGCCCGTCGAATTCTCGAACGTGTTGTATCGACCTATAACTACCGATTTGCGTCTTCACGCTGTGAGAAACGAGCGCATCGAAGTGCGAGTGACTGAAAAGGATGAGGTCAATCTGTGGGCACAGACTTCGTTCGAAGGCTGGAGCGAGTTTCCTGAGTATGCTGATTTCTTCCGCGACCTTGCCAAGGTTGTGGCGCACTCAAAAGGGCCGTCATTCCTCGCGGAGTTTGAAGGAAAGCCGATCGCGACCGGCGCTCTTACGATCCATGGCGACGTCGCGCTTCTTGCCGGTGCAAGTACCATTCCTACGGCACGACGGCAAGGCGCTCAACTGGCACTACTTGAAGGCCGTCTGCGCTACGCCGCAAACCACGGGTGCACAGTGGCGATGATGGTGGCCTTGCCTGGCAGCGGATCGCAGCGAAATGCGGAGCGGCACGGATTCCGGATCGCTTACACTCGTACCAAGTGGCACCTAAGTAAAAACCAAGGTAGTGGGGCAATTTGAACTAGCACGAACCTGGCTGAGACTTGTACCAAGTGGCAATTACATCAGCACCAAGAGGGTTAATGATACATGCAGGACTTTGAGAAGCTCGGCGTGTTTTACCTCGGCCGTCCGTTTGATCTCGCACAAAATAAACCCCAAGACTCGCTGCTGCTTTATGACTCGAAAGATCTCGTAACGCACGCCCTCTGCGTAGGCATGACCGGCAGCGGCAAGACGGGTTTATGCATCGGCTTGCTCGAAGAAGCCGCCATCGACGGCATACCCGCTATCATCATCGATCCGAAAGGCGATCTGAGTAACCTGCTACTCACTTTTCCAAACCTCTTACCGCAGGACTTCGCGCCGTGGGTCAACGAAGGCGACGCACAAAAGAAAGGCGTGACCACCGACGAGTATGCCGCGCAGCAGGCGGAACTTTGGAAAAATGGACTCGCGGACTGGGGACAAGACGGCGATCGCATCAAGCGACTTCGCGACGCCGCCGACTTTCGGATCTACACACCCGGCAGTAACGCCGGAATCTCCGTTTCGATTCTCAAGTCGTTCGCCGCGCCTCCGGAACCGCTCAGGCAAGACGGTGAACTGCTCGGCGAACGTATCAACACCACAGTCACAAGCCTGTTGGGTCTGGTCGGCATCGACGCTGATCCGATTCGTAGCCGCGAACACATTCTGATCTCCAACATCCTTAACCAGGAATGGTCTGCCGGACGAGATCTCGACATCGGCACGTTGATTCAGAAGATCCAGACGCCGTCGATGACGAAGATCGGCGTGATGGACCTCGATTCGTTCTTTCCGAGCGACGATCGTTTCGAATTGGCGATGGCGCTCAACCACCTGCTCGCATCGCCGAGCTTCGCGAGCTGGATGGAAGGCGATCCCCTCGACATCCCGAGCATTCTTCACACGCCGGCGGGGAAACCACGTCATGCCATCTTCTCGATCGCCCACCTCGGCGACGCGGAGCGCATGTTTTTCGTGTCGCTGCTGCTGAACCAGGTGCTCGGCTGGATGCGCGCGCAATCAGGGACGACGAGCCTGCGCGCGATTCTCTACATGGACGAGATCTTCGGTTACTTTCCACCGGTTGCGAATCCGCCGTCGAAGTTGCCGTTATTGACGCTGTTGAAACAGGGCCGCGCATTCGGTCTCGGCGTCGTGCTCACAACACAGAACCCGGTCGACCTTGATTACAAAGGGCTTTCGAACGCCGGCACGTGGTTTATCGGAAGATTGCAAACAGAACGCGACAAGCTCCGCGTGTTGGAAGGACTCGAAGGGATCGCAGTCGGTACGGGACAGAAGTTCGACCGGCAGGAGATGGACCAACTCCTGGCGGGGCTCAACACGCGGATCTTCCTGATGAACAACACGCACGACGAGCGTCCCGAGGTGTTCGAGACGCGTTGGACCATGTCGTACCTGCGAGGACCGCTGACCCGTACTCAGATCAAGTCGCTGATGGATCCGGTGAAATCTGACACTTCTGTTCCAACTGCGCCTGTCCCAACCCCTATGCCAGTGCCGGTCGTTGCCGAGACGAAACCACAGAGTCAACAACCCGTCCTGCCACCGGAAATCACTCAGTACTACCTTCCGATTCGTTCATCAGCCGCTGCGGACGCACGCGTTTCATATCGTCCAATGCTGATCGGCGCCGCCGAGATTCATTACAGCGATTCAAAAAGAATTGACTTCACACAGCAGTTGACGCTATTAGCGGAGATCTCAGACGGACCAATCACGTTGGATTGGAACCAGGCCACTCCGATCGAAGTTCCCATCGAAGATCTCGAATCAGCGCCGGAAGTCAAAGCAGAATTTGTCGAGGTACCGGCCAAAGCAGCCAAAGCACGAAGCTATCCGACGTGGAGTAAAGATCTCGCGACCTGGATTTACCGCAACCACCGGCTGGAGCTATTTGAGAGTCCAACTCTCGACCTCGCTTCGAATCCCGGAGAATCCGAGCGCGACTTTCGCGTTCGAATGCAGCAGATCGCGCGCGAACGACGTGACGAGGCGGTCGAAAAACTGCGCCGCAAATACGCGCCGAAGTTCGAACAACTCGAGGAGAAGAAACGCCGCGCGCTACAGGTGGTCCAGGAACAGACGGACCAGGCACAGGGCCAGAAGTATCAAACCGCGATTTCGTTCGGCGCCACTTTGCTCGGATCGCTGCTCGGCCGGAAGCGGGCCGGCATGGGAACGATCGGAAGGGCCACAACAACTGCTCGCGGCGTCAGCCGTTCAATGAAAGAGGCTGAAGACGTAAACCGCGCACAGGAGAACGTCGTGGCGGCCACGCAAAAACTCGCCGACCTCGAAGCCGAGTTCAAAGCCGAGGCTGACGGCATCGAGCGCTCATTCGATCCGCAAACTGAAGACCTCGGCAAAGTCAGTCTGAAACCGAAGAAGGTAAACATTGACGTCAAGCTCGTGGCGCTCGCCTGGGCGCCCCACTGGGTTGATGCGCAGGGTGGAGTGAAGCCTGCCTGGATCTGAAACCATGACAAAACTGTCCATCCCGATCAAATACGGACTGCTGATCACGTTCGGCGTGATGGCCTGGGTGCTGATAGCTCACCAACTCGTTCCGAATACGCAGTCATACGCGCATACGCTGTTCGGACCAATCTTCTTCAACATCCTGCAATTTACGATGATCTACCTCGGCCTGAAGGCGAAGGAGCGCGAATATGGCGATAAACAGGATTTCAAGAAAGGGTTGAAAACAGGCGTGGCGATCTCGTTTGTATATGCGCTCACCGCCGCGTTGTTTTTCGTCGCCGTGGTCGCCGTTGTCGGTACTCGTTGGATGCCGGGCGACGCTGGGGCGGTCAGCCGTCCCACCTGGGTCGTCCTCGCACAAGCGTTTGCGGGATTGTTTATCGGAGCGTTGTTTCTCGGGTTGATCTATTCAACCGTGATCTCGTTTTTCCTGGCGAAGCGACAGAGCGAAATGTAGCGCAACTACGGGACCAGCACGACCTTCCCGATGTTCTTTCGCTCTTCCAGGTAACGATGCGCCTCGCCCGCCTCCTCGAACGAAAACGTGCGATCGACGTAGGGGGTCACCCAGCCTTCTTCGACGCCGCCGAGAATGTCGCGCATCCAGACTGCCACTTTCTCCGGCTCGTGCCACATGTGGCCCAGGTTTAATCCAAACACTCCGCGGTTTTTGTTCAACAGTGCAAACGGGTGAAAGCGAGGCGTTTGGATCGCCGCTTTCAGCATGTTGAGCTTGCCCGAGAGTCCGTTTGCGGAAACAGTTGAAATCCCAAACATGCCGAGGCGCCCCGTCGCTCTCAACGCGGCGTAACTCTTTTTCCAGTGCGCACCGCCGATCGGGTCGATCACGAGGTCAACACCGCGGCCGTCTGTCAGTTCTTTCAAGACCGGCAACCAGTCCTGTTTACGGTAGTCGATCGCGTGGTCCAGTCCGCGCTCGGCGAGAAACTTATGTTTGCCCGGACTCGCCGTACCGTAAGTGACGGCACCGATCTTCTTCGCGATATCGAGCGCGGCGAGTCCAACGCCACCGCCGGCATTATGAATCAACACCGACTCGCCTGCGTGCAGCGAACCCATCACAACGAGCAACGCATACGCCGTCAGGTAATTGACCGGAATTGCCGCGGCTTGTTCAAACGTAAGTTTGTCTGGTTTCTCGAAAATCTGCGTGGCTTTCACGGCGACCAGTTCCGACTGCCCGCCGAAACGCGTCATCGCCGCCACCGATTTACCTTGAAACGAGCTGTTGACGTTTTTCCCAATCGATTCGACTACGCCGCTCACTTCATAGCCCATCACGCAAGGCTTTGGAGGCGAGTCGGGATATAGACCCTGCCGGGAAAGAATGTCGGCAAAGTTCAGCCCGGCGGCGCGGACACGAATGACTACCTGGTCGTCGCGCGGAGTTGGGTCCGGTTTTTGCTGGACCTTCAGAACGTCGATGTCGCCTGTCGTTGTAGTGACGATTTGTCGCATAGACCATATTATATCCGCCGAACCTTATGCGATTGACAATATTACTGACGCTATTGCTGCTCCTCGTCATCGCTACCATGAGTTGCAGCAAAGACCCACAACAAAATTCCCGTAAACAACTGACCGTTGCCGCCATTTCCGGCGTCGAAGGCGAAGCCCTCAAACAGGCAGCACTGGATTACGAAGCGCAGACCGGCGTCCATCTCAGCGTTACCGAGTTTCCGTACGCAAATCTTTTCGATAAAGAAATGATCGATCTCAACGCGCGGACGGGAGCTTACGACCTGATCATGCTCGACGATCCCTGGTTCCCGATCTTCGCCACGAAACAGTTTCTGACGGAGCTCACGCCGCTGCTGCAAAAACGCGGGCAGAACGGCCCGGATCGCGACTTCGTCGAGGCTTCAATCGCATTGTGTCACCATCCGTATCAGACCGGCTCGCTTTATGCGCTTCCCTACGTCGGCAACTCGCAGTTGTTCTTCTATCGGAAAGACCTTTTTGAGAAGCACGGCTTGAAACCGCCGGCGACGTGGGACGACGTGCTCACTGCTGCAAAAACGATCCAGGAGAAAGAGACTGACTCCGGCATGTACGGCTACGTGATGCGCGCGGCACAGGGCAATGCGGCTGTGGCCGACTTCATGCCGATCTTCTGGGCATTCGGCGGTGAGATGTTCGATCGCAACGGCAGACCTACCGTTAACAGCCCTGAAGGCATTGAAGCGCTGGAGTTCATGGTGCAGATGGGCAAGTACTCGCCGCCCGGTTACGCCAGTTTCAACGCCGACGAGGTCGGGGCCCACTTGTTGCAGGGAACGGCGGCGATGTCGATTAACTGGCCCGCGTGGATCACCAAGTTTGACGACCCGGCAAAATCGAAAGTGGTCGGAAAGATAGAATTCACGACGCTGCCTTCGGGACGAAGACCGGGACAGGCGGAGATCGGAAACTGGTTGATCGCGATTCCCCGCGCGTCGCAAAACACCGAGGAGGCGATGGATTTCCTCGTCTGGGCCACATCGGCGGAACAGATGAAACGATCTGCGCTGCGAGGGAATCCGCCGACTCGCAAGTCGTTGTTTCAGGACGCGGAGCTGATTGCGAAGTATCCCGCGTATCCGGCGCAGATGCGTTCGCTGGAGACTTCACGGCCGCGGCCACGCACGCCGCAGTGGAACGAGATCGAAAACGTCTTTGGCATCTTTCTTTCCAAGGCCAACAGCGGCGCCTTATCTCCCGCCGAAGCGATGAACCAGGCGAATGCCGAAATCGAGAAGATCGTCCAACGCGGCCAGTAGACGCCATCTGCTGCTGCCTTATCTTTTAGTCGCTCCGGCAGTGGCCGTGCTTCTCGCGCTTTCGATCTATCCACTGATCTACTCGATCACTGTAAGTCTGCAAGTCGGCGAGGCATGGGGGCTCGGCAACTTCACGCGTCTTGCCTCAGATACCTTTTTCCTCACTGCTATGGGCCATACATTTGTTTATGCCATGGCGGCGCTGACTTGCGAGTTTCTGCTCGGGCTCGGTCTCGCCCTGCTGCTTGACAGCAAGATTCGAGGCCGCGGGTTCTTTCGTGCCAGCCTACTCGTGCCGATGATGTTGCCACCGGTTGTCGCCGCGGTCGTGTGGCGGCTGCTGCTCAATCCAAACTTCGGTGCAATCAACGGAACACTCAAACAGCTCGGCGTCGACACCGAGTCGTTGACGTGGACCGCGTCACCGGTACTCGCGATGCTATCCGTAATCGCGGTCGACGTCTGGCAGTGGACGCCGTTTGTGTTTCTGGTCCTGCTCGCGGGTCTACAGGCGATTCCCCAGGAGCCGTACGAAGCGGCGTTGATCGATGGTTCGAGCCGCTGGCAGACGTTCTGGAACGTGACGTTGCCGTTACTGAAACCCGCAATCCTGATCGTCCTGCTTCTGCGGACGATGGATCTACTGCGCGTCTTCGACCAGATTTTCATCCTGACGGAAGGCGGGCCCGGTTTCGGCACTGAGACCGTCAGTCTGTATATCTATCGCACGGCGTTTCGCTTCTTCGATTTTGGTTATGCGGCGGCGATGTCGTTTGTGCTGCTCGCGCTGACGAACGTCATCAGCGTGGTTTACATCCGGTTTCTAAAACATGAGTCGCGCGCTTAAATATTTTCTGTTGTTCCTGAGTCTTGTAGCGGCGCTCGCGCCGGTCTACTGGATGTTCACGATCTCGTTGAAATCGGAGGTGGACCATTTTGCGAGTCCGCCGCCGTGGTTCAACTTCACGCCCACACTCGAACACTACTACGACGCCTTCGTAACGCGATCGTTCGCGCAGTATTTGATCACCAGCGCGGTCGTCGCAGTCGTGTCGACGGCCTGCGCACTGGTACTCGGCACGCTCGCGGCTTACTCGCTGGCGCGCTTTCGTCTGCCCTACGATCTCGATCGCAAACTCTCATTGTGGATACTGTCGACGCGGATGTTTCCGGCGATCGTTACCGCCGTGCCGCTTTTTCTGATGATGCGCGACCTGCGGCTGTTGGATACAAAGGCGTCGCTAATCATTGTGTACACTGCATTTAACCTTCCGTTTGTCGTCTGGATGATGCGCGGTTTTTTTGATGAGGTACCGCGCGATCTGGAGGAAGCCGCACTGGTCGACGGCGATTCGCGACTCGGCGCGCTGGTGCGCGTAGTGCTGCCGCTCGTCGCGCCCGGTCTCGCCGCAACGGCTGTGTTCTGTCTAATTGTTTCCTGGAACGAGTTTTTGTTTGCGCTCGTGCTAACGCAAACTGACGCGTCGATGACGTTGCCGGTCGGCATCGCGGGACGCGTCACGCAGTACGAGATCAAGTGGGGCGTGATGAGTGCTGCGGGCGCCGTGGCAATCGTGCCGATTCTGGTGTTTGCGCTGGCAATGCAGAAGTATCTCGTGCGAGGGCTGTCGCTGGGAGCAGTGAAGGGCTAGTGTCGATCCAGTTTAAAAATGTGACGAAGACGTTCGGCGACACGCGCGTCGTTGACGATCTGTCGCTGGAGATCGGCGACGGCGAGTTCGTCGTACTCCTTGGTCCATCGGGTTGCGGGAAGACTACGACGCTGCGGATGCTCGCCGGACTCGAAAGCGTGACTACCGGCGATATTTATATCGATGGCGAACGAATCAACGACGTCCAGACGCAACATCGCGATCTCGCGATGGTCTTTCAGAGTTACGCCTTATATCCGCACATGACGATCGCGGAGAACATCGCGTATCCGTTGCGGGTCAGAAAGCTCCCGAAGGATGAACGAACGAGACGCGTGAATGACGTTGCGCGCATGCTCGAGATCGAAGCGTTGCTCGACCGCAAGCCGCGGCAGTTATCAGGCGGCGAACGACAACGTGTGGCGCTCGCGCGCGCGATCGTTCGCGAGCCGCGCGCATACCTGATGGACGAACCGCTGTCGAACCTCGACGCACGGCTGCGCGTGCAGATGCGCGGCGAGTTAAAGCGGCTGCAACACCAACTCGGAACGACGACGATCTACGTCACGCACGATCAGGCTGAAGCGATGACGCTGGCGACGCGAGTCGCGGTGATGCAGCGCGGGCGACTACAACAGTTCGATACACCGCTGAATATCTACAATCATCCCGCGAATCGATTTGTGGCGGAGTTTGTCGGCAGTCCGAGTATGAATTTCGTTGACGGAAAGATCGACGAAGGCGTTTTCGTGAGTGAGGCGATTCGCGTTCCCGTCACAAGAGCGAACGCGGATCAATTAACAATTGGTATTCGGCCCGAAGATATTCGTGTTCTTACCGAACCTCAAGATGGGGCGATCCCGGCGACGGTATATGTCACAGAGTTGATGGGTAACGAGACTTTCGTCTTTTTATCGGTGGGACACAACAGGCTCATTGCTCGCGCGCCCGCTGAGTTTCGCGCGGACGTGGAAAGCCCCGTCTGGTTGAGAATTGCGAGCGAGAAGGCCCACTTCTTCGATCCCCAGACGGGGCTTGCGATTTAACGACCGTTGGTTCTTTACGATGCAGTTTTGGCGGCCGTGTCCGTTCCTGCTGCCGCCGGTTTGTTTGGCTGCGGCGTGATGCGGAGATACGGCTTCGGCGCTCTCCAACCGCCGGGGAACTTCTCTTTGGCGGCCTCGTCGGAGAGCGACGGAACGATGATCACATCGTCGCCATCCTTCCAATTCACCGGCGTCGCGACGCTGTACTTCGCGGTCAACTGCAACGAATCGATCACGCGCAGGATCTCGTCGAAATTGCGTCCGGTGCTCGCCGGATACGTAATCATTAGTTTGATCTTCTTATCGGGACCGATGACGAAGACCGAGCGAACGGTAAACACGTCGCTGATCTCCGGATGGATCATGTCGTAGAGTTCGGCGATCTTGTGGTCCGGATCGGCAATCACCGGAAAATTAAGCGCCGCGCCCTGCGTTTCCTTGATGTCCTCGGCCCATTTCTTATGGGAGTCAGTCGGGTCGACGCTCAAGCCGATCACTTTGACGCCGCGTTTGTCGAAGTCAGGCTTGCAGCGCGCGACGTAACCGAGTTCGGTCGTGCACACGGGAGTAAAGTCTTTGGGATGCGAGAACAGGACGGCCCAACTGTCACCGATCCACTCGTGAAAACGAATGTGGCCTTCAGTGGTGTCTGCCTCGAAATCGGGTGCGATATCACCTAATCGTAGAGCCATTTGAAGTCTCCTTTGTAATTGGAACAGGACGCTTTTACAACTAACGGCACAGCAAGTCAAACCCGAGCGCGACTGCTTCGCATTGATCCGTGTTATCCTGCAAAAACCTATGAAACTTGCACTAAACGGCGCCACCACGATGCGCGCTTCGCTGGAGACCGATCTCGAAGCGGCGAAGGCCGCAGGCTTTGATTACCTGGAGATATGGAAGGCCAAACTTAACAAAATATCTACCCCAGATCTCAAAAAGCTATTCAGCGAAGCAGGCGTGAGGCCGTTGAGCATAAATTCGATCGAGCACATCACTTTTCGCGATGCGCAGGCGTACGAAGGTATCAAACGGGAATGTCGCGAACTGAGCCAGATCGCAGCCGAGATCGAATGTCCGTACATCGTTGTCGTGCCTGGACGAATGCCGCCCGACGATGTCGACGTGGTGGAGGAGTCAGTTCACGTCTTGACTGAACTTTGCGACATCGCGGCGGAACATGGCGTGGCACTGGGTTTTGAATTCCTGGGCCAACCCGATTGCAGCGTGCCGACGCTTGGCCTCGCGGATGAAATCGTGCGCACCGCGGCACGCGATAATCTCGGGCTGGTAATCGATAGTTTTCACTTTTACGCCGGCGGCTCGAACGTCGCGATGATAGAAAAACTCGATCCCCGGCTCATCTACATCTTTCACATCAACGACGCCGAGGATTTGCCGCGAGCGCAACTCGAGGACCGCCATCGCCTGCTGCCGGGCCTCGGCATACTCCCGTTACGGGAGATGGTCGCCGCCTTTCGCAAGATTGGTTACGACGATGTAGCCAGTATCGAGATCTTCCGCCCGGAGTACTGGGAACGCGATCCGTTTCAACTCGCACGCGATGCAAAAGCTGCCGCGGAACAGATAGTGAACGCATGACGATTAAGATCGGAATCATAGGTACCGGTTTCATTGCCGGCGTTCATGCCGGAATCCTGGCACGCGATGAACGAGTTCGAATTGCTATGGTGAACGACGTCGTTCCCGAGCGTGCGCAACAACTCGCGCGTGCGCACGACGCCGCGGTGGCGTCAACCGCCGACGAAGTAATCGAACGTTCGGATGGCGTCTTCATTACAACGCCGAACACGCGTCACGTTCCACTCGCGATCGCCGCCATCGACGCCGGCAAACACGTCTTCTGCGAAAAACCACTCGCGACGACGATCGCCGACGCGCAAACTGTCTTCGAAAAAGCACAACGCAGCAAAGCAGTCTTCCAGGTCGGTCACAATCGACGCTTCGCGCCCGTCTACGCAACGCTGAAACGATTGCTTTCCGAAACTCATGAACCGCACTCAGCACACGTGAAGATGAATCGCGGCGAGTTGCTGAAACCTGAATGGACCGGCGACCCGGAGGTCACGGGGGGCTTTCTCTACGAGACGCCGATTCACATGTTTGACATGATGCGATTTCTCTTCGGCGAGATCGAAACCCTGCACGCCATCGGATCGACTCATGAGTACAAGGAGATCGACGACTTCTCAGTGTTACTGAAGTTTGCCAACAGCATGCACGCGACCCTGGCGACAGCCGCTGACGCGAGCTGGTTGTTTCCGTTTGAACGAGTCGAGGTATTTTGTCATCACGCGACGCTGGTCACGCGCGAGATGGAAAGTCTGATTTGCAGCAGTAATCTTGAAGGTCACTTCACATCGCAGTCGATGCAGCAGACGCCGCGAGAGGAGAAGTGGGGTTACTTACAAGAAGACCGCGCGTTCGTCGATTCGATTGTGAACGGCGCGCCGCCGCTCGTGACTGCGCGAGATGGTTTGATGTCGGTTGCGATCGCCAATGCAGTGTATGAATCCGTCCGCTCAGGCGGGCCCGTCCAGATAAAATCTTGATCTGTGATAAGATCCGGTCACCCCCCCTGTAATTAATTCCCCTACAAACTGGTATGTCGTCCGCAGAAGCCAAAGCTCAACCGGCTGCGCGACCAGTCGAACTGGGCGCCGATCTCTATCGTGAGATTTTCGCTCACTCGCGTGAAGCTATCGCCATAATCGACCCGCACGGAGTGTATCTCCAGCAAAACGGCGCGCATTTTACACTCCTCGGCTATTCCGACGACGACCTCGAAGGCCAAACACCGGCGCTCGATCTGGGTGCAAACACCTTCGAAGGCATCATGCGGCAACTCGACGACTCGGGAGAATATTCTGGTGAGATTGTCTGCCGTACGAAGGCTGGCGAAGAACTCAACATCGAACTGACCGTCTTTACGATGCGGAGCGGGCTCGGCGAACCGCATTGTTACGTCAGTATCAAACGCGACATTACATCGCGCACTCGCGAAATCAGCGCTCGCCGCCGCACTGAGCAAAGATTGGCGCTGCAGTATGCGATCACGCGAATTCTTTCGCGCTCGATCGATTTCGTCGAAGGCACGCATGAGATCCTGCAAACGGTCTGCGAGAGTTTGGGCTGGCAGGTGGGCGTGCTTTGGGCCGTCGATCACCAGGGTGATGCGTTGCGTTGCGTCGATTTCTGGCATGGTCCATCGATGAACCTCGACGGATTTGAGAGTGCTTCGCGCACGCGAACGTTCACGCGTGGAGTTGGCTTGCCGGGTCGGATCTGGGAGAGTGGCAAACCCGCGTGGATTCCCGACGTGGGCTTGGATCAAAACTTCGTGCGTGCCACTTTTGCCGCCGGTGCAGGACTGCGCGGCGCTTTTGGTTTTCCGATTCTTCTCGGCGACGAGGTGGTCGGTGTGATGGAGTTCTTCAGCGAGGAGATTCGTCAGCCGGATCAGGATCTGAACGACATGATCACCAGCGTCGGATTTCAGATCGGACAGTTTCACGAACGCAAACGAGCGGAAGAAAAGTTGGCCCACCTGCTCGTGCGCGAACGCGCCGCGCGTGCCGATGCGGAAAAGGCGAACCGTTTGAAAGACGAGTTTCTCGCTACGCTATCTCACGAACTGCGTACGCCGCTAAATGCCGTCATCGGCTGGTCGCGTATGATGAAGTCCGGCCGGTTGGATCAGGAAAGCTCGCTGCACGCGATCGAGGTTATCGAAAGAAACGCGTGGGCACAGAAGCAGATCATCGAAGACATACTCGACGTGTCGCGCGTCATCACCGGCAAACTTCAGCTTCATCTCGCGCCTGTCGATCTTGTCGCCGTCGTTAACGCGGCGCTTGATGCGGTCCGTCCCGCGCTCGAAGTAAAAGACATCCGCATCGAACTGCACTATGAGCAAAACCTGCGAGTGATCGCTGGCGACGCCGACCGGCTACAGCAAGTTGTCTGGAACCTGCTCTCGAATGCTTCGAAGTTTACGCCCACCGGCGGAACTGTCGGAGTCCGCGTAAGTCAGGATGAAACGTGCGCGACGATTGAGATCAGCGACACAGGACCCGGCGTCACGCCGGAGTTTCTGCCACACGTGTTTGAACGGTTTCGGCAGGCGGACGGCTCGACTACGCGGACGCACGGCGGTCTCGGCCTTGGGCTCGCAATCGTTCGGCACCTTGTAGAGCTGCACGGCGGCCTTATTGGCGTCGAGAACGTCACGTCAGGTTCGGGTGCAGTATTCAGAGTAAGACTTCCGTTGCCCAGTACGGAACTGACGCTGGAAACGCCGCCTGCAACAGCTCCTCTGGAGGAGGTTGCTGAGATCGATCTGGCCGGTGTGCGAATTCTCGTCGTCGAAGACGATCTTGACGCTTTGGATCTGATCACTATCGATCTTGCCGAACACGGCGCGAAGGTCCGCGGCGTCGGATCAGCCACGGAAGCACTCGCATTGCTCAAGAGTGAACCATTCGATTTGCTCATCAGCGACATCGGCATGGCCGACACCGACGGCTACAACCTGATCAAACAAGTACGCCACCAGGAAAGCCAGCATGGCGATCATCTGCCTGCCATTGCGCTGACCGCCTACGCCCGCACACAGGACCGCGTCCGCGCGATTGCAGCGGGCTACAACACGCATGTCGCGAAGCCCGTCGAGATTCGCGAGCTCGTCACCGTCGTGAAATGCCTCACCGGAAGAATAGCTTGAGATTTGATGGGATACGTGTAATCTGAGGGCGATGACAAAGCGTTGCGCCTGGGCCCGGACGCCACTATCGATTGCCTACCACGACGAAGAATGGGGCGTTCCACTTCACGACGACACTCGCTTGTTTGAGTTTCTGGTTCTCGAGGGAGCGCAGGCGGGTTTGAGTTGGGAGACGATCCTGAACAAGCGCGAAAACTATCGCGCCGCCTTTGACGGTTTCAATCCTGCAAAGATCGCAAAATACAGCGAACGCAAGATCGAAGCGCTGATGAACAACGCCGGAATCATCCGAAACCGGCTCAAGATCAACTCGGCGGTCACGAATGCCCGGGCCTTCCTCGAACTAAAGCGCGAGTTTGGCAGTTTCGATGCCTACGTTTGGGGCTTTGTAAACGGCCACCCACGCCGGCGTAAGCGGGGAGAGCCGGTGCCGGCCCGGACAGAAGTGTCGGACGCGTTGAGCAAGGACCTTTCCAGACGCGGCTTTAAATTCGTCGGCTCGACGATCTGTTATGCTTTCATGCAGGCAGTCGGTATGGTCAATGACCACGATCCCGCGTGCTTCCGTTATCGGGAAGTCTAACCACAGATTTTAATCACGGATTTTAAATCGATGGAGGTTCAGATTTTGAAACGAAAACCCTCAATACTGCTATTGCTCGTCGCGTTTTTCAGTTTTGCTCCAGCCGTGCTCGCGCAGTCGATGTCGACCTCACTGGCCAACCTGCCGGACGCGGATCTGCTGATTTATGTTAGTCCTCAACGAATCCTGAACGACGCCGTTCCAAGGGTGATTCCGGCCGCGGAAGTGGCGCAGATGCAGGCAGCTTTTGCCGACATGAAGCGCGCCGTGGGTGTCGATCCGGCAACAGTCGAGTACCTCGTCTTTGCCGTCCGTTTTCACAAACCGGCCGCCGACCTGAGCTTTGTCGCGCCTGACGTGATGGTGGTCGCGGGCGGCGACTTCAGTGCCGATTCCCTGCTCACACTGGCGCAACTGACTCTTCAAGACAAGGTCCGCACCGAGAAGCATGGCTCGAAGTCAATCTCGCTGATGACGGTCGATCCGATCGCGAAGGAAGCCGAGAAGAACCCGCTGTTGAAGCCGTTTGTCGAGGTTGGTGCGGTGGCTCTGACGCCCAACTCGCTGGCCCTTGGCAATCTCCGTTACATCAGGGCGGCGGTCGATGCCGCCGAAGGTACAGGACGCATCAAGCCTGAGACAATTCAATCGCTGCTGCGCGATCCAAACGTGCTGATGGCTGCGACTGGTACGCCGATCGTGTCGTTCGCGCGCAGTTTCGGTCTACTCGGCACGGAAACAACGTCGCGTGAAGGACGATGCGATTCAAACTTTGGCAACTTCTATGCGGCCGCTACAATATCCGGCGCCAATTACAGCTTGCGCGGCGCGATGAATGCCGACAACCCCGACACAGCCAAGATCATTACCAATCTGTTGTCGGCGTTGATGAAAACCGAAGTCCCAATTCCTGACAAGACGGCGCAAGCGATCGTTAAAAGTGTAAAGTTGACAGCCAAAGACAATGAGGTAGTGATCGACGCCGACATTCCTATACAGTTGATTGCCGACTTCGTTCGTGAACAGACAAAACCAAAGGCGGCGGCACCTGCTCCGGCTCCGAAAAAACCGGTGACAAAACGGCCCGCAACGAGAACCAAAAGGAGAAACTGAGAAACAATGCGAAAGAGTCTATTGGCGCCGGCATTCTTGCTGCTGGCGGGTATCGCCCTAGTTTTCGCCGCTTCCTTCAGTCGCGCAACAAGCGCCGCTCAGAACGCGAACAGCTCGACGACCACTAATCGGAACAGCTCGGCGCCCACTAATCGAAACGAGAGCCGTTCGGTCACCCCACCGCGTTCTGCACAAGAACAGGACTTCTCCAAGAACACCTGGGAACTGCCTGACGACGCCGACAGGACGAAGAACCCTGTCCAGGCAACTGCCGAGTCGATCGCGAAAGGTAAAGAGTTGTTCCTGGAGCGAACGAAAGGCAACTGCGTTTTTTGTCATGGCGAGACGGGGTCGGGTAACGAAGCGAATCTTGCGCGACTGCGGCGCAAGCCAGCCGACATCTCAAACAAGGAACGGATGACGTCGATGACCGACGGCGAGATTTTCTGGAAGGTTTCGAAAGGCATCACCGGGATCATGCCTGACGGCGAGCGACGGATGACTGAAGAAGAGCGCTGGCACGTGGTGAACTACGTTCGGACGCTCGTGAAAGAGAAGTAGAAGGATTACCTATTATTCGTTTGGTTTGTGTTTAGAAAAACCGTTCGGCGTATTTCCGGACTTCTTTTATCGAATGATCGGAGATAACGCGAAACAGTTTGATCTCGCAGCCCGCGGGAATATGCGGCGCCATTAGCGAATCAGTAATCACAAACGCCGCGGAACGCAGTCCCTTCTCCCAACCACGTTCCCGCGCATCGCGAAAACTTAGCGCGTCTGCATCGAGCCCCGCAGCCACGAGCAGCGTCCGCGACCAACGCAAAAACTCCGGCCACCGAGACACGATCGCGATCAACGCATCGGGTCGCGGTTTCGTTTGTCCGCGAAATGATTCAACAACGGAACCGGAGTGCAGCATCAGCAGATCCGTTTCCGGCTTAAGTCGTTCGCCAAACGCTTCGAGATGTCCGTAAAGCACTAAGGGCACCGCGCCAATCAAAGTCGCCGCATCGTCAAGCTCCGCTGGGCCAGCGCCCACCACTCGCTTCTTCGTCGCCAAGCGAACCTCGGCGACAAGTATCTCGCGCAGCTCCGGATTGGGTTCGAGCACGACGAAATGATCCGGCCGCTGCACAGAAAACGATCGCCTGACTCCAGCCTGAATATCCGCCAGCGAATACCCTTCTTCGCGCAGATGCCGGAAAAACCGCGAGATTAACTGGTCCAGCGCCAGACCATCTTCCATCTTTTCCTCAGCGCGCACCCGCACGTACACGCCACTACCCTTGCGAAACTCAACCCAACCACGACGCGCAAGTTCGCGATACGCTGCGCTGACGGTATTGGCATGAATCGAATAACGGCGGGCCACGTCGCGCGTGCTGGGCAAGCGCTCGCTCGGCTTCAGGTCGTTGCTCACAATGCCGAGCGTGATCTGCGTGATTAACTGCTCACGAATCGGCACTTCACTGTTTTTGGAAAGCCATAGTCGCATGGCGCTTTTGGTGCGCGGCAGAATATCATAGCCCGCGTGAGTAAGACGTGGTCTGACACGACAAATTTCAACGCGGGCGGGCCATCGTATCTGCGTCTCCTGCTCGACGGCTCGCTGGAACAACGCGTCGCCGCTCTCGAGCGTCTGCTGGAGCGCTGCACAGTCTGCCCGCGCGACTGTTTGAACAACCGGCTGAACGATGAGATCGCGGCATGTTACTCCGGCCGGCTGCCGATCGTCTCGTCTCACACCGCGCACTTCGGCGAGGAACCACCGCTGGTCGGTAGCAAAGGCGCAGGCAACATCTTCTTTGGTAATTGCAATCTCCGCTGCGTCTATTGCCAGAACTACCAGATCTCACAAACTCACAAACAACAACTCAAGAACGAAGTCACCCACGAGCGTTTGGCTGAGATGATGCTGGAACTGCAAGCGCGCGGTTGTCACAACATCAACTTCGTATCGCCAACTCATTTCGCGCCGCAGATGGCGCGTTCGATCATGATCGCGGCACGCGAGGGCCTGCGGCTTCCGATCGTTTACAACACCAACTCGTACGACTCAGTCGAGGTGCTGCGATTGCTCGATGGCATAGTCGACATTTACCTGCCCGATCTGAAGTATGCCGACGACGAAGCGGGTTACATGTATTCGAAAGTCAGCTCATACAAGGACGTTTCCCGGCTCGCATTGAAAGAGATGTTTCGGCAAACAGGTGATGAGTTGGTGTTTGACGAAAATGGATTGTTGCAGCGCGGACTCGTGGTGCGGCTGCTCGTGTTGCCGAACGACATCGGCAGCACGCGAGAATCGATCGAGTGGTTGCGCGACGAGTTGAGCCCGCGCGTGGCGATCTCGTTGATGGCCCAGTACTACCCGACGCATCAGGCAGAGACCAATAAACGCTACGTGCTGTTGTCGCGTAGAATTCGCGAGTCGGAGTGGATGAAAGCGACCGCCGCGCTTGAAGAACTCGGAATGGAAGAAGGTTGGGTTCAGGAGCTTGACGGTGCGTCGTACTACTACCGGCCCGATTTCACCGACGCCGACCGTCCGTTCCGAGATATTCGAGATTACGAGTCTTAGCCACAAAGAGGCACAAAAGACACAAGAGGCACAAGACTAATTACTTAGTTTCCTCGGTAGAAAGCACAAACAACTTTTATACACGTATTTTTCTTGGAACTTCATACTTGGAACTCTGTACTTGGATCTCTGTACTTGGAACTCTGTACTTGGAACTCTGTACTTTGTTTTTGTGCCTCTTGCGTCTCTTGTGCCTCTTTGTGGCTCCTCTTAGTGGCTCCTCTTTTGTGCCTCTTTGTGGCTAAGGTTCGTAGCGCACCGCGGGGCTGCCAGCCGGATAAAATACGCCCAACAATCTCAATTCGTCTCCGCCAGTGTTCT
>CBFGMX010000015.1:0-53156 GCA_965649955.1 uncultured bacterium | reverse complement strand
TTTCGGCCGATCCTCGGACCTAAACTCATGACTCCCATCGGAAGGGCGTATAGGCTGTAATCTCGTGTTGCGTGTTACTCAGACCTCAATGCCACCAACGGATCTACTCGAGTTGCCCGGCGCGCTGGGATGTAACACGCCACCAGCCCCACTGCGATTAGACCAATACCCGTTATCAGAACGATCAGCGGATCGCTTGTCGGCAACGATGGAATAATAGCAATCAATAGTCTCGAAACGCCGTAGGCACCCGCGGCACCCAACAATGCACCGCTCAGGACCAGCAACGCACCCTTGCCCAACACCAGACGCATAACATCGCGAGTCTGCGCTCCAAGAGCCACACGAATTCCCAGTTCTCCGGTACGTTGGACCACCGTATACGAAACCACGCCGTAGATACCAACCGCTGCCAGAATAACGCCAATCAAAGCAAAAGCCCCCAGCAAACTTCCCAGCAAGGATATGCTGCCCAGACCCTGATCGACCGCAGCTCGCGCCGTGCGAATTCGGTAAACCGGCAGCGCCGGGTCTATTCCGGCTATCGCGTTGCGCATGCTGTTACCAAAGGCTTCGGGATCTGCGGACGTGCGTAGAGCGATCGTGACATAAGCGGGAGCATCTTGTGCGACAGGAACAAACGCTTGAAAGCGCGTATATGGTTCTCGCAGGGTACCCGGAAAGTCAAGATCATTGACTATGCCGACGATTTCAAAAAAGACTCTCTTCGGACTAGTGTCACTGATGCGCTTTCCAACGGGGTTCTCGTTTGGCCAGAAATGACGCGCAGTTGTTTCATTGATGATGACCACCTTCGGGTGATCGGCCGTATCCGCTGCATTAAAGATTCGTCCCTGCTGCAACCGGGCACCCAACGTCGCGAAGTAATCGCTATTTACCGCTTCAAAAAACATTTCCGGATACTTATCGGGCGGAGGTTCGGGTTGACCTTCAACGAGAAACGAACCACTGCTGTTGAAACCATAGACCGGGTGCGAACTGCCAATTGCGACGTGTTCCACACCAGGCAACGTGCGGAGACGGTTTTCCATTTCGGTCAGGAAAGCAACGCGTTGCTTGTCGTCCTTATATTTATCTCCGCGGAGGCTCATTTGCGCGGTCAGTAGTCCATCAACACGCCATCCGGGATCTGCGTTGATGAAACGCTGCAAGCCACGCAGAAACAATCCCGCCGCAGCCAGCAATACCATCGCGAAGGCTACTTCGCCGACGATGAGCGTGTGTCTTAGACGGTGCTGAGATCGCCCCGCAGTGGATCCACGCGAGTTCTCACGCAACGACAAGTTCACATCTGCTCGCGATGCGAACCACGCAGGAACCGTCCCGAATAGCACTCCTGTTACCACTGAGCACAGCAGAGCAAAGCCGAACACGCGGTAGTCGAGTTGTACATTCGCTCCTGGCAGATCGGTGAAAAGGCGAGCACTGATGAACCGCACACCCCACAGTGCGAGTCCGAAACTAATTAATCCCCCGATTAAGGCAATAACGATGCTTTCCGTAAGCGAAAGTTGAAGCAGTCGTAAACGTCCTGCACCGAGGGCCGCACGCACCGCCAACTCGCGCGAGCGCGCCGCCGTGCGAACGAGTTGAAGGTTAGCCAGGTTTGCGCATGCGATTAGCAAAACAAAACCCGCGAGTCCGAACGTGAACCACATAACGGTTCTGCCAATGCTGTCAGACATAGATCGCTGAAGCGGCTCGAGTCGCAGACTCTCGGATTCATTAGACGAATTCTGTTTGCCGATATTGGCAGCCAGAGTAACCATACTTTGCTCTGCCTGCTCAATTGAGACGCCGGCCTTGAGACGGCCAAAGGAAGAGAGATAATTAGTGGACCGGTCCATCTTTCGTTCCGGAGGAAACGCGAGTGGCTGCCAGATGTCTATTGGCCCCCACAAGATTGGATGATCGAATCCGGAAGGCATCACGCCTACTACCTGGACAGACTTCCCGTCGAGCAGAATCGTACGTCCGACGATGTTTGGGTCACTGCCGAAGCGGCGCGTCCAAAACCGATCCGTCAGTACGACGACGTTGTCAGCGCCAGGCTCGAATTCCTCAGGTTTGAAGACACGTCCGTGCGCAGGCGACACTGCTAACAAAGAGAAGAAATCAGAGGTTGCTGCGAGGCTGAGCAGACGTTCTGCTGTTTGTCCCTCTTCCGTGAGGTTACGACTCACGAAATTATAAGCCGCCATCTTTTCGAAAACGGTGTTCTGGTTGTGCTGATCAAAAAAGTTTCCGGGTGAGTGCGGCCAACTTTGAGAGTGTGGCGAGGTACGGAAGATTCTTACCAGTTGGTCGGAGTTGGGGTATGGCAGCGCGCGAAACAGAAACGTATTCAACACACTAAACATGGCTGTATTGGCGCCAATGCCCAGCGCGAGCGTCAGCACCGCCACCAGCGTAAATCCCTTGTGCTTCAGTAGTTGGCGAAGGCTAAAACGTACATCCTGGTAAAGGCTGGTCATACTGTTTCTCCAGTCGTGAGTGACTCAATCAGGTTGCGAGGGGTTCAACTAGTCTTCGGGTTTATGGCTCATAACGATAACACCTAAAGGCAAAGCATTGTGACAACTTTTGACGGTGAAAAGCCGGACGTGTGGCTCAGTCTTTTATTCACACCCTCAGTGGCTCGACAGGTACCGCGCTTGCTGAGATGATTTGATCATTCCCGAAAGAATATGGATTGGCGAAATGCCTTGAACGATAAACAGACAGGCGGTGTATGTAAATCATGGCTGAAACATCACAAGCAAAAGCGCAAACGATGCGGGCCGTAGCTCTTGATAAGTTCGGCGGTCCCGAGGCACTAACAATACAAGACCTACCCATCCCCCAATTAGAGGAGCACGAGGTTCTGATTCGTGTCGAAGCTGCCGGCGTAGGAGCGTGGGATCCCTTCGAGCGTGAAGGACGATTTGTCGACATAGTGGGAATCAAACCGACGTTTCCATACGTGCTTGGCACGGACGGAGCGGGCACGATCGCGGCAGTCGGCAAGAATGTAAGTCGCTTCAAAGAAGGCGACCGTGTTTACGCCGCAGAGTTGGTAAATCCGAAAGGTGGCTTCTACGCTCAGTACGCTGCGGTTAAGGCTGATAATGCCTCGCTTATTCCTGGCAATTTATCGATGGAACAAGCAGCCGTGTTGCCCACGGATGGGTTAACCGCACTAACCGGTTTGGAGAAAGTACTTGGTTTGAAATCGGGCGAATCGTTGATGGTCTTCGGCGCGAGCGGCGGCATTGGACACTTGGCCTTGCAACTAGCCAAGCGTCTCGGCGCCACAGTTTTCGCTATCGCTTCCGGTGACGACGGTGTGCAGTTCGCCAGAAAACTGGGAGCGGACAGCGCAGTCAATGGACGTCGCGATGATGTGTTGAAGGCAGCAAAAGAATTCGCGTCCAACGGAATCGATGCCGCGCTTGTTACAGCGGGAGGCGAGAAAACCGTTGAAGCGCTGTTAGCGATTCGCAAAGGCGGACGGATCGCGTATCCACATGGCGTGATGCCGGAACCGACTGCTCCTGACGGTGTCGAAATTGAGTCGTACGACGGAGAGAACAGCCCGGCTCTCATCGAGAGACTCAACACGTTAATCAACTCTGGTCCGTTTGAAGTCCACGTGGATACAACGTTTCCGCTGGAAGAAGCGAACAAAGCACACAAGGCGCTCGATGAACATCATTTGGGTAAGATTGCGTTGCGAATTGGGTGAAAACGAAATGTCCACGCGTTAGGAGAAAGGAATTCAGTTGTTGCTGCCTGGATGATGCTTAGACGTGACGAAGCGGGTGAGAACAAGCACTACGAGCCAGCCAAACAAAAAGTTGGAAGACGCGGTTTCCAACAAATGGACCATCCGCACCTCCTGAGGCATCAACGGATTGGGCAGTAGTAATTGAGCGTTCATCGCTACGCCGAATAAAAGTGCAACTGCTAATCCTGCTTTCCACCATTCACCTTTCGTCATCCGGATGACCGGCACGGCGAGGGCCACCCAAAGTAGTGCGCGTAATGCCTGAAGCGGAAAGAGCCAGGGCATATCTCGCACGACGGTAGCCATGTGAGCAAGGAAATTACCGGGGTCCTGACCCCCGTAATATGTTCGCACCGCAACGCTCTTCCAGGCGATGAAGTATCCAAAACTGAAATAAATGACAATGTATGCGATAGCGAGAATTGAAAGGCTGATGGCCCACTCCTTCGCGGTTAATCTCAATCGCGAAGGTTCTCCTCCCTCTGCATCGAGAGACTTTCTCTTTCCCAGAATGAGCACTGCAAGCGGTGAAAAAATAGCAGCGATGAGCGCGCCGGAGAGAAATAACCGCGGCAGCAGCCCAGGGGGTAAAGTTGTAACGAAAACGGCCGTCTCTATCTGGCCCATTACGGTCGTCACACCATAACAAATGACAAAAATAGAAAGAATGAGCTTCCAACCGGTCCAACGAGAGTTGAGAATGACGTACGCAAAAACGACCGCATTGAGAAAGCTAACAGCGAGCAACGCAGCAAGAAGTTGGCCCGCCTGGCCTGGATCAGGTTCTGGAGATAGCCGTGGGATCACCGCCGCGGACACAGCAGAAAAGCAAATGAAGTAAACGACCGTTAACGCCAGGACGCGAATCGCGATCATCGATACTGCCTTTGTCTGTTCGCAATGAAAATGCCAGGGACTCTTTATTCGAAACGATGAAGCTGGGAGGAAGGTTCCAAATCGTGAGTTGGTGTTACGGTGTTCCACATTTCGGCGCAACAGTCTTACCGCAAGATGCGCTCAACCTTACCCGTCCGCACGTTCCAGAGCACCACGGAAGCATTCCCAGTTGCGCTTGCAAGCGAGTGTCCATCGTGCGAAAAGGCAAGTGAGGTGACCGTCAAATCGTGACCTTTCAGCGTCCGCTTGACCTTGCCGCTAGCGACGTCCCAAAGGATCGCAATTCGATCCTCGCCGCCGCTCGCAATTGTCTTACCGTCGGGTGAAAACGCGAGCGCATTAACAACGTCCTTATGTTTTCTTAGTTCGACCTGCAAGTGGCCGGTTGTAACGTTCCACAATCCAATCGAATGATCGGCCCGCCCAGCCGCCAACAATTGTCCCGAGGGATCAATAGCAAGAGCCATGATCTCCTGGCCTGTTTCGAAAGTCTTTTTGAGTTGACCGGAACTCAGATCCCAGATTCGAATGTCGCCCACATCGTCGGCGGTCGCCAGACTCCGGCCATCGCGCGAGAGACCGATCGCTGAAACGCGATTAGGCATTTGCATCGGAACGACCGTCTGAACGCCGCTACCCAGATTGACCAGTCGCACCTCTTTCGCAGTCGCCTCAGCAATAAAGTCTCCACTCGACGATCTCGCGGTCACTTCGTCTGAAACTGGTCGAGGAATCCGAGTTCGCACACCGCCCGTACGCCGATCCCACGTTCTGATTCCCTCGCCTGGCAGCTCTGCCGACACCGTCATGCCGTCACTTGAAAATCCCACTGCGTCCGCGCGACTCGGCGACAGTAGAAAACGACTGTGGCGCGTTTTTTCAAGTTCGTCATCACTGGTGGGCTCGAATGCATGCAGGACTTTCCACGTCTTTACGTCTCTAATTTCAACATCGGAGCCTGCCTGCAAAACGACTGCGCGCCGATCCGGGAGATGTACCAATGACGAAACGGCCTTCCCCTCGCGAACGTCGTATTTACCTAAACGGTTCTCGCGCAGATCCCAAAACTTTACGGTACCCATGGCAATTGAAGCACCATATTGCAGACTGCCAATCAGCAATGCCCGGCCTTCAAGAACAAACCGCAAGCACAATATAAAATCGTTCTTGCCCCTCAATTTATTCACTTCCTTACCGGTCGATAACTCCCGCAAAGTAATGTCACTATCGGCTACAGGCCATCTTGAGTTAACGGTGGCAACCGCAACCAAACGCCCGTCCGGAGAAAATGCAATTGCCTTCGGAGTTCCGGTGAGCTTTCTGATAGTTCGAAGTTTTTTGCCACTATCGACGTTCCACACGTGTACGTCATCACCCGACACGGCGGCGAGTAACTTGCCGTCCATTGAGAATGCGGGGTGGGCCATTCGACCGAGTTGAGTGACTCGACCGTAGTAACTCTGGTCACCACCTTCCACCTTCACTCTTCGTTCGCCGGACCGCGCATCCAGCAACCGTAGATAAAGATCCTGAGCGTCTACCCAACGCGAACTAACAGTCGGCTCACTAAAAGGTCCGCGGTCCTCGATTGACGCATAGTGACCTCGCCCATAATGCTCAACAAGCGCCAGCAGGTCATCGCTCGGCGACCAGCTCGCCTCGATCCGCCAGACGCCTTCTTCGCCCAGCGGGAGCCTCTTCACGAACGCGCCGGACTGCGTGTCCCACCACGTGAGTTCTGCGCTGACTGTTTCGCTTTGCTTCTTGACCGAGGACTGAATTTTCGAGTCGCCATATGAGGTACTGATAGTGATTATTGACTTTCCGTCTTTGGAAAAGGTCATCGACCAGATTGGTCCATCGAAGCCGGTGATGGTGCGTTGCAACTCACCGTTTCCAGTGTTCCAAAGCTCAACGCGGGCATAACGTTTTGCGCCGCCTCCGCTGCTCCGAGCGATTGCGACGGTCTGCCCGTCGGCGGAAACGGCGATCGTCACGTCCGGCGCGTTAGTTGTCGGCGTCGGAGGATATACAGGTAGCGAATAGGAAGTTACTGTGAAAAGGAATAGATAGAGGATTACACGAAAAAACATACCAACGACTATAGCCGCAGCGTTGGATAATTGCGACCAACGGGTTGGATCTAGCGGTTCGGATAGTAAAACTCGCCGACCATCGTCCACTGCTCCAGGTCGAACCGGCGGCGAGCGCCGCAGGTAACACACGTCCGATACGTGTCCGTTCCACGCGTGAACGGAAGACTCATCTTGACGTGCCAGCATCCGAACACCCGTCGCAAGCCCTTTCCAACCTTTGCGACGCGCGCTGATATAAGAGGCGCGATCTCGATGCCGGCTTGCTCAACTACCTGTTCCATTACCCGTCCTCACTTGTCTTCAATTGACACCGGTCAATTACGCAACGTCACGCTCCATTTCATCGGAACCGAGTCCCGAACCCACCGGCAGCTTGATCGCAAACCCGTGTCCACAATCTTTGCAAACATGTCGATCGTTTTCGCGAACGCCTATCACAAGCCACTGTGCCTCGCAATTCGGACAGCGCACGAACCATCGATGTAAAATCTCAGGCCAACTCTCTCCCGATTTCCTTTCTATATTTCCTTTTGCCAGAACAATGAACTTGTTGCTTGTTGTAGCCATTCCCGCTCGCCTCCGCCCGTCACGCCCTCGCCAATGACGGCTAACTACGTACAGTTAGACTAGCCCGCTAACACCGAAAGCAGACAGCGTATTAACACCTAACGTTTGCGAGTATTTACACCTAAGACGCGGGAAGGATTATGAGGACGTTTGACCTTCGGCAAGAAGGTCAAGCTCTCATTCAGACGGTCGCCGCTGGCGCACATGAAGGCCAACTGAAGTCGATAGCTCATACTTCCGCTTCTTCGACTTCTTCGTCTACTTCTTCGACTTTTGGTTTCTTCTTCCGGCGAAGACGTCTGAAGAGCCTCACAAATAAACCGAAAATGCTCTCCGATTCTTTGGCCAACAGCGGCGAAGCACTTGCGAGAATCAACACGTAAAGGGCCGCAAACGGTTGCAGCACCGGCATCAAACTGCCGGCGAGAGCCAGATTGACGATGATGATCGAAAACTCACCGCGCGCGAGCAAAGTGAACCCCGTGTTGAGCGAACCGACAGTTGATAGTTTGGCCCGTCTGCCAACGATAAATCCGGCGATGACCACGCAGACGACCGAGAGCAACGCTGCGCCTATTGCCATCCACGCAGCGCCGCCCAAAGTGAACGGATCAATCGAAAGACCGAAGCCAAAAAAGAAGATCGCGCCGAAGAAATCCCGGAACGGCACCACCAGTCGCTCCATTCGCTCGCTGTGTTCGGTCTCGCCCAGTATCAACCCGAGCAGCAACGCGCCGATAGATTCGGCGACATGGATGGTCTCTCCGAGTCCAGCCAGCAGGAACAGGCAGGCAAAAACCACGATCACGAAAAGTTCACTCGACGAAATGCGAAGCACGCGATTCAAGAGCGGCGTCGCAAAGCGTCCGATGATTATCAGGCCAACGATGAAGCCAAGAGCGATGCCGCCAGACGAAGCAACACCCGTAAAGGACGTCGCGCCGCTCAACACGATGCCGGAGATCAGCGACAGATAAACAGCGAGAAAGACGTCTTCGAACATTGTGACGCCCAGCACGATTTGCGTTTCGGGGTTCGCCATGCGCCGGTAGTCGAAAAGAATTTTGGCGACGATGGCGCTCGACGACACGGTCGTGAGGCCGGCAATAATCAGCGATTCGCGCAGCGGAAAACCCAGGAGATAACCGAACGTAAATCCGGCGGTGAAATTGATCCCGACGTAGATCGAACCGCCCAGCAGGATCGAGCGGCCTGCTTCGATTAACCTTGTGAGGTTTGCCTCCAAACCGAGATAGAAAAGCAGAAAGAGAACGCCGAGACGCCCCATGAACGTGATCAGCGAATCCGTTTCGATAAAGCGTAAGTCGAAGACGCCGAACTGCGGGGCGTGCGGTCCCACCGCGATTCCGATCAGGATCAGGAAAGGGATGTTGGACAGGCCGAGCTTTCGGGCGAGCGCCACCGCAAATGCGATCAGTCCAAGCGCTAAGCCAATTTCAAGGATGACATTGTCCACTCGTTCACCCCGCAGTTCCTTCAACCAGCAGTCGCTTCAACGCGTTGATTGACCGTCTGTCGCCAGCGGCGATCAGCGTAGCGCCTTCGTTCAAAACCGTATGCGATTCCGGGTTAGTATGCGTGGTCTGGTCATGTTCGATGATCGAAACGATTGACGCGCCGGTTCGCGTGCGAACTTCGAGTTCGCGAATCGTTCTGCCAATACACGCGGCGCCGCGTTCGATCGTGAACCACTCCAGCACGAGGTCGCCCAGAACAACCTCCGCCATCGGCAGACTTCGCGGCACGTAAGTCAGTCCGCCAATAATGCCGGCGATCTGTCGCGCCTCACCGTCCGAAAGTCTCAGGACTGACGACGGGCGATCGAGGTTACTGCGCGTGAAATGGTACAGCTCGCGCAGGCCATCGTCGTGAATGACAATCACGAGTCGATCGCCGGTAATCGTCTCCACTTGAAACTTGCGACCGACGCCCGGAAGAAACACTTCGCTAACAGTCGACATGATGAGACTCGCTTCCTTTTGTACAGTTTTGTAAGCATTGTTCGGGAGCTTAGTTACAAAAAAATTGCGGCGTGCACTTTTTCACTCGATCATTCAAAGCCGCTGACACAAACGCAAACTCATTTAGACAAACATGAATGACATGATAATAACCCTGAAGGCCCGAAAGATTGTTGTGCAGCGTACAACCGTCAGTGATGTGAGAACACGCATCACTCGCTACTTCGAAGGGAGATTTATCGGCAAATGACGAACCGCATGCCTGCGATCTTTTTCGGACACGGCAACCCGATGAACGCGCTGGCGCATAATGCCTGGACCGAAGGCTGGGCGGCGATCGTCAAAGAGATTTCGCGCCCGCGTGCTGTGCTCTGCGTCTCCGCGCACTGGTATCTGCCGGCGACTCTGGTGACCGCGATGCCTGCGCCGCGAACCATTCACGACTTCGGCGGTTTCCCGCGACAGTTGTACGAGATCAAGTATCCGGCGCCGGGCGATCCAGAGTTGGCCCACCGCGTCCAGAGCATACTCGCGCCGCTCTCCGTCGAACTCGATCAACGGTGGGGCCTTGACCACGGCACGTGGTCGGTGCTCTGCCACGTGTTCCCTGAAGCAGACGTACCCGTTATCCAACTCAGCATTGACGAAACTCAACCAGCAGAGTTCCATTACAAGATCGCAAAGCGACTCGCCGTGTTGCGCGACGAAGGCGTGCTCATCGCAGGGAGCGGCAACCTCGTGCACAACCTTCACGCTTACGCGTGGGGTCGTCATGACATCGCAGCCTTCGACTGGGCGGTGAGCTTCGAAGCGCGGGCGCGCAAGCTCCTCCTCGCCGGTCACCACGAACCACTTATCGCTTATGAGACTTTAGGGAGTGACGCCGCTCTATCAGTGCCAACACCCGATCACTATCTGCCTCTTCTTTATGTGATCGCGCAACAGAGAGAAGGAGACGAGGTAAGCTTTCCCGTAGAGGGGTTTGACGGAGGATCGGTGTCGATGCTTACAGTCAGAATCGGGTAACCACTCAATCACGTCGCCGCGCCGTTTTAGACCGTTGAGCTTTAACTTGATGCTTGCGCTTTTCTCGAGCTCCGCGACGCACCTCGCACCACGACAACAGAACAATGCGCGTTCATCGCCACCGCGTCGGAGACACTACCTAAGAGCAATCGTTTAAAACCGCGTCGCCCATGTGAACCCACGACAATGAGGTCGGCACCCCATTTTCGCGCATCTTCCAGAATGACCTCCTTCGCGTTACCCGAAAGCACCGTTCCGGTCGCTTTCAGCCCTGCGGAAGTTAGCACTTGCTCGGCGCCGGTAATTGCCTCTTGTGGATCCAGCGTGGATGACTTGATCGCCCAAGGCTCCTCAACACTTACGATCCGAAATTCACTCGCTTCAGGCCATGGCCGCTCGGCGACCGCGCGAGCTGCCGCTGCCGAAGTCTCTGAACCGTCGGTGGCGAGCAAGACTCGACGCCGGCTGTGAAGAGTGTGTTTACGATCCTCCGCAACGTCACGGACGATCTGAACGGTGCAGGGAGCGTCTGCCACGACTGCCCTGGCAACACTGCCCAACATCCAGTGGAACAAATCCTTGCGGACATGAGCGCGAACAAAGATCAAATCCGACGACCACTTGCGTGCGAAAAACGGAATTAAATGCCGGGCGTCGCCCCTCGTCACTACCACTTCCGCCGGAATCCCAATCTGCTTCAGGCGCTCGACGGCGAGACCGGTTATTTCTTCGCCCCGCTTCTCCATTTCCTGAAGCACGGCGCGTTTACCGTACCCATGTTCGCGCCACACCTCGGGTGGGACATCCATGTCTGCCACGACCGAAAGCACGTGCGCGGTCGTGCCCTCAGGCCACGGCCGGATACCCACCGCGTCGATGAGCACCTCGGTTGAAATCCCTGAATCCACCGCAATCAATAGCTTCATAGTTCAAAATCCTCGTCAGTCCAGCGCGCGTTAAAACTTCGCGGGCAGAATCGAAAGCATAGTCATAACCTTGCCTGACTCTTCCGCCTTCGTTCTCCCATCTCGCTATCGCTTCCCGTTCAGCGCTGGTTTCAGCGATGTAATAGCCTGTTGTCATCGTTTCTTTCTCACGTTTCATTTCTTAATCCGCCTCTTTCGTTGATCGTGTGCGGCCTAGGTCGACTATGATCAGCTCGCAATGCTACGCACGACCTCGACTGAACAGTGCGCCTTCGTAACCAGAGCAGTCGAAACACTCCCGAGCCGGAATCTTTCGAAGGTACCGTCAAATTTGCGCGAGCCGGCGAATATTGAATCGGCATCCCACGTTCGCGCTTCCTCGATAAGTACTCTCTGCGGATCGCCTTTCTTGATTTCGACCGACACCTGCAAACCAATCGCGCGCAACTCACGTTCAGCCCACGCGACCATCATCCGTGACGCCGCGAACGCCTCGTCGTTGCGGTCTTTGATCATCGCTTCCGCGGTCGGAAGAACGCGTGAAATCCTTGCCGGCGGGGGTCCGTCGTCAACCGCAACGATTCGCACCTCAGTCCCCTTCGGCCACACGCGCATACCTACCTCGCGCACCGCGCGTTCAGCTTCCGGCGATCCGTCCACGGCTATCATGATCTTCGGCGATTCGCGGTCGCTTTTCTTCCCTCCTCGCGCCACACGCACCGAGTGCCATGAATCCTTAACCACTCTCTGTGACACGCTACCCAGAATTAACCGGCCGAGCTTGGAGTGCCCTCGCGAGCCGACGACAATCAGATCAGGCTTCCACTCGTCGGCCTTGCTGATCAACTCTGTAGCCGGCCAGCCCGCGAGACCTTCAGCCTGTACGTTCCAAGGCGGAAAATATGACCGGACGCGAGCCGCAGCTTTCTCTGCGAACTCCTGCGTGTCTGTGAGTGCCTGCCGTGCCCGTACCGCGGCTTGCCCAAGCGCGTGTGTCACTATCCGCGACGTCGGCGGCGGCTCAACCAATTCATCTCCAACTGACGAAGGTGGCAACAGAACCTCACCTACGGAGACGACCAGAGCTTCTACATCACGCGGCAATCCCGCCCTGCGCAGATCATCAAGCGCCGCGTCAGCGCTCGCCGAACCGTCATAACCGATCAGTATCCTCATCTTCATATCCCCCTGTCATTGGTTATTTTAAAGAAGGGCGTGACCACCTAACAGAGTGATAACTCTTGATGCGGCCGCGTGTTTTCACGCTTATCCGCCGGAGTTTACCGTCTATCTGGGGTCATGCTGATCGTTGGGGCGCGACGGAACCAAGGGGGCAAGGCGCGTTTGATTACAGCGCAGACTCACACTAGCAAAACCTCGCTACGGAGCGGCGTTCCGAAACTCAGATAAAAAATCGGGTGTGATGTTCTTTGATTATCGACCACTTCAATACGTACGGGGCCCGCGGCGATTGGAACGCCGGTTTGGCCCAAATCTTGAATCGATATAAAGGAGATCATCATGAAACGTTTTGTCACCCTCAAAATTCTCATTCTTGTTTTCGCTCTGCTGATGGGGACCGTTCCAGTAAGCGCAAACGAGCGTCCATTTGCCTCCAATGGAAATGGCATCGCAACGTTTATTACAGATGACGCCGGCAACGTCGTCGGTGCGACCCTCACGTTGTCGGGTAACGGGACTCACCTGGGCTTGTTCACCGGTACCGGCAAAATCGACTTCCTGCCAGACCCAAGCGACCCGAATATCTCGCATCCGGCCGGCGAAGTTACGTATGTAGCTTCCAACGGCGATCGGCTACCGACGGTTATCGAGAATGGTTCGATGGATCTTCGAACGGGAATCGCGACCGGAGACATGGTGTTCCAAAGCGGCACTGGCCGTTTCGAAGGAGCAAGCGGAAGGGCTGCAATCGTAGTGGAACAAAACTTCGTCACGGGCGCTTACACGTTCACCATGGTTGGAAACATCAACTACTAAGGCCAACCAACACGCTGGTTTTTCAAGTAGGGCTGGTGGCGACGCCAGCCCTTATTCTTCGGCAACCCGACCCGCACCGACTCAGCCGCGCTGTGATCGCTAGTCCTCGCAAACTCGCACGACTTCAAGATCGTCCCAAGACGTGAAATCCCGGAGCAGACTGTCACTCAGGTCATCTGGCATACTGGTCCCTGAATAAATAATAAGCGCTCACCGGAGAACTTAGTGACCGAACTCGACATCCGCACACAAGACGAAATCAGCGCCGCCCGTGGAAAATCATCGATACCGTACCGCGCCATCGTGCTCATCGGGCTCGGCGGGCTATTCGCCGGCGTCACCGGGCCGCTGCTGAGCACATTCATTCCGCCACTCGTGCGCGACGCAGTCGGCGATCATCGCACTGCGATCGGCGCCATCATGGCGATTGACAATGTTCTGTTGCTCCTCCTCATTCCATGGGCAGGACCAGCATCAGATCGCGCCGCCGCGCGCGGCCGCGGCCGCTTGCCTCTTGTTGTCGTCGGGTTCGTACTGTCGTCGATCGGCATGGCACTGCTCCCCTTCTCACCGGTATTCGGCCTGCCCTTCCTCGTAGGCGCGATCGTCGTGCTGCATACCGGGATCAACGTTCAGCGAGCGCCATTCCAGGCGCTGATCGCCGATCTCGTCCCATCTCGCCAGCGGTCTCTCGCAACCGGATCGATCACTTTCCAGATGTGCGTCGCAGCCATCGCGTTTCTAATGGTGGGCCGTGTACTGGGAATGCGGCCTGCATTTCTGATAGCGAGTGGCACCGTGCTCATTATCGCGGCCGCGTTCACGCTCGGAGTCCGCGAGCGGAAAGTGGCCCAATCCGAGTCTGCGAAAGTAACTTTTCGCTCGCTCGCCGAGGCAGGATGGTCGGCCCTAAGAGGCGTGGTCCCAGGCATGCGGCCCATCTTCGTTGCGGTGCTCCTGTTACAACTGACTTTCCAGACCTTTGCCACATGGTACGCGTTGCACGCAACGGAACGCTTCGGTGTGCGACCGCAAGACGTAACGACCGGATTCATCGCCTGGGCCATCGGCGGCGTGATCGGATCACTGCCCGCGGGTTTCATCGGGGTGCGTATCGGGCGGCGGAACGCCATTCTTGCTGGTTTCGCCGCGATGGCGGTCTGCATGCTCGCTCTCGATCGGGTCACGCAAATGAATCACGCCGTACCGCTGCTCGCGCTCGCGTCAGCCAGTTGGGCGCTGCCGATGGTAAATACGTACCCACTTTTCGTCGAACCTGTCCCGCGCGACCGGCGGGGGGTGCTCGCAGCGCTGTACCTGCTCTGCTCGGCGTTAGGTGGGGCGGTTGGCGATCCATTGAACGGCCGCCTTTTTGATCTGCTTAATGGCTATCGGGCCATGTTTCTGCTCATGACGTGTTACGCCGCGCTGGCGTACGTGGCTGTCCTCTTCGTCCCACGCGGTGTTGGCGAGGCAGATACCGGACAGGACACGATGCCTGGTTAATCTGCGTTACTCAGATCTTCCAACGACTCACTCAGTCGTGTACTCCGAAGCGGAGCTGCTTTGTACTTTTCGCGATGAGAGCGGCGTGGTGAGTGGCATTATGTAACGCGCGGGCAACAAACTTACTTGTTCCCGGGCCAAATCGACGTTGGGATCGATCAGCAACTGCGGCTGGCGTCCATTAAGTGAGACCATGACGCGAGCGCGCACTTCAACATCGTCGTAACCTTCGCGTCTCTTCTGTTCCGCGAGGTAATGCGCGAAGATCACGACCAGATCCGGCTTCGTAATCATCTTCATCAACTGATGCGATTTTAGATAATTCTCAGGATCGATGGTCCATGTCTGTCCAGTTGCGGGATGTGTAACAGTAAACACGGCCTCGCCGGTTTTTGTTCGCAACTTCATGTGCCAGGAAAAATTGTGGCCTTCTTCGGTCCAACTTACGTTGCCCGGATAAAGGAAGTGACGAAGCGGAAGAAGAAGTTGAACGACAAGATAAACCGACAACAGTCCAATCACTAACTTTTGCGTGGCGAGTAAGGGCGGGCAATATTGAGCAGGTGACTGCGCTTCAGTGCGCTGACTGTCATCTTCGGCGGTCGTCTTCTCTGCTCCGGAACGTGGTGAGGGTTCCGCTAATCCCGCTCCCGGCGACATAAACGCCCGCGCGAAGCGTCGTACCAGATCGGGCGGAAAGAAGATCAAGAGCGAGCCCAGCATCAACCACGGGAAGATGCCGATGTCGAATATCACGGCGTTTATAAGATTGAATGCGATCGCCGCTACGAACGCGAACAGCCGCGTCCGTCGCCACAAAAGCAGGGGCACCACCAACAGGTCGAGCATCAACCCGCCGATCACGAAACCGTAAACGACCCAGTCAGCCTTGAACATCGCGCCAAGCCCGGGCATCGCACTCAAAGGGCTTAACCATGTGCGCATTGGCTCGCCGCCAAGTATCCAGTCGCTGTTGAGCTTGGCAATTCCGCCGTAGAAATATGGTATGCCGACTTGCGCTCGTAACAGCCACAACGTCCACGCCGGAACTACGTCTGAGCGGATTTTCCGCCGCAGCAACGCATCAACCGAAAAAGCCCGTTCTGCCGGAAGAAAACACATCACGAAACCGATCAGGCAGACCAGATACAGGTGATTCAAATAACGCGTTTGGTCCAACAGAAAGGAATACGTGAAAAGAAGAAAAAAGACCGGCGCGGCAATGCGATAAAGAAACCCGGCCATCACACAGGCAGCCGCCACACCGAGCACGAAAAAGTGAATGTACATGCCCTGCCCGGGCCAGGGCTTCACCCAACTAAAACCGTAGTAAGTAAAGGTGAGAGCAGGTGCGATGTAGTAACGACGGATCCAGTCGTAAGTGAAGTAGCGATAGACTTCCCACAGCATGATCGCGCCGAAAAGAACGCGGAAGAAAACCAGGAACGAGATATCGACGGGTTTGAAGAGACTCGAACACAGCCGTCGCAGGAAACCTTCGTTCGCACCACTGGAAGCGACATTGACAGGTGCAAAGATCTGCACTTCTTGCGTCGGAACTGTTTGCATTGCTTAAGTGGTTTCTGCGGGCCAACCTGCCGCTGGGCGTTTCAGTTTAAAGTCCAGCCTCAACCGTTTACAAGCTTTGTAGAGTAGTGCGTGGTGTCCTAAGCTGAAAGTACTCTCAGCGTCCTATGCGCTCTCTGCGTTCTCTGCGCCTCTGCGGTGAACTTATGTGCCAAAACAGGTAAACCGCAGAGCAACTGTGTTGGATGTCAAGCAGAAAGTGGTTGTGTTTTTACGTTCCAGCATTTGTTATCGCGAATCATCACATTGATTTGCCATGGTCGCTTGTATGCGAAAACTCCTGACCATCAAAGTGCCGCTCCGAACAAACGTCCGAAGCGGCACATACTTCAGCACAGACAGATTTTCTCAACCGAACTGCCTGGCAATACCACGGCGGGCGCATCTTCAACCCTGCAATTGCGACAGGAAATACTCCAGATCGAAGAACTCTTTCTCCGATTGAATCTTGCCGTCCTGGTTGAATTTGAAGAAGCCGATGCCCTCCAGGAAGAACGTTTTTCCTGTCTTCGTTGTAAAACGTAGCCTCCATTTAACGCCGGCTTCCTGACCGCCCGGCTTGATGTCGAGCGAGTAGAGTTTCATTTGACTGAAGAGGGTTGGGAACGTCGCGAGGTAATCGGCGATCGCCTGTTTACCCTGCATCGGCGGAGTTCCGACCGGGTCTTCAAGCACGGCGTCATCGGCGAAGTGTTGTATCACCCGCTGGACGTCAAATGTAATCAGACCCGCGAATGCGTCTTCAATGACCGCCTCGATCTGCTGCGAGGTCAGATCGGGAGTTGTAGCCGCTTCGACGCGCGCAGCGCTCGTGGCGAACAAAACCGTGAGCGTCATGGCCAGCGCCGTCATCTTCTTGATTAACAAATTTCTCATTCTCTTTTCCTTTGAGTATTGCGGTTAATATGAGGCGAACATCGCCGGGCCACCAGAGTCGATGGCGGCGACGATCCGCAGAGTTACAGTCATACGGAGAAGTTGCTGAAGTCTTGACCTTATTACCGCGGCGGGAAATTTTTGAATCGCTCAAACGAAAACGCGAATGTTAGAACACAACAACACGACAGAAGTGCTTTACCTTTTCGCTTACCGGAGTGATAATTCGGCCCTCATCTTCTGATAGGAATCAGATATGCCGAAGCCGGCACTCTAATCGAGTCATTCGCAGAAGCTGAAGCGTTGCTCAGAACCGTAGTTTCCGCCGGGAATGCTCTATCGCTTTCACACCCGATGGCGAATGTGCGTCTCGTTGCAAGCGATCCCATCCCGGCGCTTCAAACACACTCGTCATTTCCGTCAAAGGAGTAGATATGAAAAACCGAACCCGCTTCCTTCTCCCGCTACTTCTTCTGTGTATCTCAGTCGTTTCCGCTCAACCTCAACAACAGCCGAGTCCGGTCACGCAACCGCCAGCACAAGCCGACCCAAAGAAGCCGGCTACGCCTGAGCCGCCAAAAGACAAACCGTTTGCGGAGATCGTTAAAGATGCACAGGTTGTAAAGGGCCTGTTCACGCTGTATCGCACCGATGAAAAGGTGTTTCTCGAGATCCTCCCGGAGCAGCTCGAGAAAATGTATCTCGTTTCGCTGACCATTGATTCCGGTATCGGCGAGCGAGGTTTCTACGCGGCCGCGATGGCCGGTGAGGCGCCGATCGTTTTTCACAAGCAAGGGAAAAACGTTCAGTTAGTGTTCAAGAACACGCGCTTCTACGCTCAAGATGGGCCGATGCAGCGCGCCGTCGCACGATCCTTCAGCGATTCAATACTCGGGATCACGAAGATTGAGAGTCTGCCGCATCCGGAGCGCAAGAGTATCCTGATCGACCTCGGCGCTCTGCTGCTTACAGACTTGCCGCTGCTGAGTTACGACCTGGAAGCGACGTTCAGAATCCCCTATCGCTTCGATCCAAAGAACAGTGTTTTTGGCGCCGTCAAAGCGTTTCCGCAAAACGTGGAGATCGAAACGCTCGCGCATTACGCAACCGAGCGTCCTCCGCTGCCGCCGATGCTTCCACCGGGTGCTCCCATTCCGCCGCTGCCTCAACCACCCGCCAATCTTCCCGACGTGCGCAGCATGCTTTTCAAACTGCGTTACAGCCTTTCGGAGCGGCCGCAAACAGGTTATCGAGCGCGCCTTGCGGACGATCGCGTCGGTCACTTCGTGAATTCCATCGAGGATTACAGCGACGACAACCGCTACACGACCACGAAGCGTTTCGTTAATCGTTGGCACCTGGAAAAACAGGACCCGTCGGCTACAACGTCAGCGCCAAAACAACCGATCGTCTTCTGGATGGAGAATACGATTCCGTTGAAATACCGCGACGCAATTCGCGACGGCATACTGATGTGGAACAAAGCATTCGAACGGATCGGGTTTCAGAATGCGATTCAGGTAAAGCAACAGCCCGACGATGCGGACTGGGATCCCGCGGACGTTCGTTACAACACGATTCGCTGGTTTGCAGGCTACCCCGACCCGGGTTTTGCACAAGGACCTTCGCGTACCGATCCGGTGACTGGTCAGATCTACGACGCGGACATTCGCTTCTCAGAATCGATGACGCGGTTCTTCCGGCGCGAAGTGAATGAACAGATCTATCCACTCGCGATGCCCTGGGAATACTCAGCTCCACGAGCATTCGTAGCACCATGGAGCGTGATGAACGCGCGTTATCAGTGCGATTTCGCGTCAGGTGCGGTGCGAGATGCCGAGTTTGCCTTTGATCTGCTGGTGGGCCGCGGCATGGATCCGAACGGCGCGGAAGCAGAGAAGTTCATTCAGGATTTCCTGCGCGAGATCTCCGCTCACGAAGTGGGCCACACGCTGGGCCTGCGCCACAACTTCCGAGCCAGCACGATCCACAGCTTTGAGCAGGCGCAGGACGCGAGCGTCACTGCCCGCGAAGGTCTTACGGGCTCGGTGATGGATTACATACCGACAAACATCGCCGCCCGTGGCGGACGTCAGGGTGAGTACCATCAATCCACTCTTGGACCATACGATTACTGGGCCATCGAGTACGCTTACAAACCGATCAACGCGGCGAGTATGGACGGCGAGCAAGCTGAGCTGCGAAAGATTGCGTCCCGCGCCGCCGAGCCACAACTGGCCTACGACACTGACGAAGATGCAGGCTTTGGTCCGGGTCTGGACATGGATCCCGTGGTCAACCGCTTCGATCTGGGCACCGATCCATTGAAGTACTACTCGCATCGGGTCATGCTGGCCCGCGAGATCTTCAAGAACATGGAGCAACGTCTGGAGAAACCTGGCGAGGGTTATCAAATACTCAGGCGAAGTTTCAATTCGGCACTGGGCCAAACGGGCCAGGCCCTGTTCCTGAGTTCGAAGTACATTGGCGGTGTGTACCATTACCGCAGCCACGTCGGTGATCCGGGTAATCGTTTACCGTTCCAACCAGTGCCGGCAGAAAAGCAAAAGCAGGCGCTGCAACTGCTGCGCGACAATCTGTTTGCGCCCACGGCTTTTCAATTCAAACCGCAACTCTTGAACAAGCTCGAAACGGAACGTTTCATCAACTTCAGCAACTTCACGCCATCACGTCAGGACGTGCCGATTCACCAGGCAGTGCTGAGTCTGCAGCGGCAAGTGCTGGATCGAATCTTCCTTCCGATGGTGTTGAGTCGAATTCAGGATTCGGAAGTGAAGGTCGCCGAACCGGCCGAGGCGTTTACTTTGGGCTTGCTGTTTACGGAAATCCAGGACTCGATCTGGGCGGAAACAAACACTTCAGCACTGGCGGTCAACATCAATAGTTACCGCCGGTCGTTGCAACGCGAACATTTGCGCAAAATGATCGGCATGTTGCTGCGTGACGCTGCCGCGCCCGAAGACGCACGCACGTTGGCGCGTCAAAGTCTGGTGACGCTTCGCGGGCAGTTGCAGCGAACTGTTTCACGGCCTGGGTTGAAAACTTCGCTCGAGGTCCGGGCACATCTGGCTGAGTCCATCGCTCGCATCGATGAGGCTTTGAAGGCCAGCATGCAACGGACTGCGTTTTAATGGCGGGACGATTCAACGCCACGCTTTAACGAGTAGGCTTTGACCAAGAGTAGTTCCCAGCGGCTCCGGCGCGTGAAGTACCGCGGGGCCGCTGGAGAATGCTTTTGAGGCAAGCCGATCGAAGCGGAGTGATCTCCAGGGCGATCTTAATGCAACTTCGCGACCGATCTGGAAGCGACGATGCCTGCGTTCAAAGGCGCGCGCCACACACGCACGTAACCACGCCCGTCAAGAGTCGCTAACTTTGTTTCGTCGCGCGAAAAGGCGATCGAAAGTACCGGGTACGGCGTTCCTCTTAACGTTAGTAATTCACGCCGAGAAGTGGTGTCCCAAAGTTTCACCGTTCCTTCAACGCCACCCGTCGCCAGTAATCTGCCATTCGATGAGAAGGCAAGGATGGGGGCGTCTTCCGCCTGAGATTTGAAGGTAGCGATGGGGGTCCCTGCGCCGTTGTACAAAACCGCTGTGCCGTCCGCAAAGGCGGCAGCGAAATAGCGACCGTCAGGCGAGACAGCGAAACTCTCGGCTTCGACGTCCGTGTCTTTTCTCGAAAGCTGAAACTTGGTCAACAACTTTTGCGAGTTGACGTTCCAGACGTTGACCTCTCCTGTGTTATGCAACGTTATTACCTTGTCGTCAGCGGGGAAAGCGATCGCCGTAAGAATGCCGTCAGGCCTCCATGCTGCTACAGGCTTCGATGAGCCCGCGTCCCAAACTTCCACGTCGCTGTCGGCGGTGCAGGTCACCAGGAATTTACTGCTGGGTGAAAACGCCAGGTAAAGGACGCCGCTTCCGTCCATCGACTCACCAACGGGTTTCAAGTCAGGAAGGCTTCGAATCACAATAACCCCTCGGCTGTTACGGTCCAATTCCGTACTCGCCATCAGTTTATTGTCAGGCGAAAAAGCTGCCGAAAAGATCTTCAATTTTTGTTCTTCGGGCATTTCGATCGGCTTGTTCGTCTCTGCGTCGAAGAAGGTTGTATTCTCGTCAGATGGCGCAACGAGAACCTTTCCGTCACCGGAGTAAACAAGACCGCGTAATGAGCCCTCTTTTGTAAACCGAAACGGAGTTTGCTCGCGCGTCAACGCGCTCACGTCCCATTCCTTGACGGTTGTCTTACTGCTTTCGGCAAACAAAAGCTCCGGATCGTCTGGCTCAGACAGCCGTTTGTTATCGCTGCTAAACAGGACCCTGCCTGCGCCGAAGGACAAAGACGTAACCGGGTGGTGATGTCCGATGAGAGTTGGACCATCCAGTTTTTCAATCGCGTCGTAGAGTTTGATCGAGCCGTCTTCCAAACCGATCGCGAGATAGTGACCGCGACGCGAGAAGGCGACACAGAACACTCTGCTGGCGTAACTCAACACTCTCAAGGGATAGCCCGTTCTCGGATCCCACAACCTGACCGTGCGGTCCATGCTACCGGTGGCGAGCATGTCTCCATTAGGTGAGAAAGCGACCGAAGTGACCTTACCTCCGTGGCCCAATAATTCCTTACTTCGCTTCTCCTTGTCAGATATGTTCCAGAGCAGGACTGGAAACGTATTCGTCTCCTGGTTCATGGAACCAGCCGCAAGCATCTTTCCGTCACGCGATACGTCGAGGAAAACTGTGCCGTTAGCCGGCAAAACTTCCGGCTTCGGCACGGGTGGGTCTACGTCCCAGATACTCACAGAACTCTTTCCGCCACCGACAATTAGCTGCTTTCCGTCGGGGGAGAAGACCATTGAGTTCGCCGCGTCCGCATCCTCTCTTAATGAGCGAACAGGTTGCAGGGTTTTGGTGTCATAGATTCTTATCGTCGCCCCTCTCATACTCGACGAACTGCCGATCGCCAACTTCGTTCTGTCGGGCGAAATCGCGAGCGAACCAACTCTAAACTCACGTGGTAAAGTGATTGAGCCTTCTTCAGTGGAACGAATGTCTCGAAGTTTAACGTTCCCGCCCGCCGCGACGGCGAGCATTCTGCCGTCGATAGAGGTAACGCTGACAAGGAGACCCTCGCCCGGGCGCTTCAGCGAAGACTTTTCACTATTGAGTAAATGCCGTAGGTAATTCCATTCAAAGCCTCTGGCATCTCCGCGAGGTTTGACTGCGCCCTCGAGCAACTCCGCAACCCGTTTCGTATTGCTCGTCTCGTACGCCTGCTGGGCCAGATTTATGTCCGCAGCGTAGAGCCGATGAAGACTTTCCTGCTGCGCTTCAATTGCCTTCCTCTGCTCGACAACCGCTTGTTCTTTTTCCGTGATAGCTTGAGCTCTAGCATGCTCCGCTTGTTGCTTCTCCTTCAGGGCAAGGCCCTGTGCAAACTTGGCTTTGTCCGTTTCCTCCCTTGCCTGCTCCGACTCGTCCTGGGCGGCGTGTGCTTGTGCTCTCGCTTGTTGGCTTTCGTGTTGAGCCAAACGTAATTGGTGGCTCGCTAAATCGAACTGTAAATTGGCCTCAGCCAGTCGATCATTGGCTTTTCGTAAACTGGAAAACGAAAAGGTAAGGGCCGCCAGCGATACGGCAAATGCTAACCCCAGCACGACGAGGACCCACTTTGCACGCCTGTACGTGGCTTCCCGGCGTTGTCGCTTTTGCTGCTCCCGAGTTTCAGCATCCCGGGCAGCAACGCTTTGATCGAGAAAGCTCATTGCCGTCTCGAATTCCGGGTGATAACGACGACCCCAAACCGCGTTCGGCCTGTTCTTCTCGCGCCAATCCAGCGCCACTTGCAGCGCGGGATCCATCAGTAACGCCTCTTCACCGGCGCTGTGCAACACAGCCGTTTCGGAAAGTCGCTTGTAAATCCGTGCTGAGTGCGACTCGTCGTCTACCCAGGTCTTCAGACGGCCCCAATTGCGTATGAGACTCTCGTGTGAGATATCGACGAGCGAATCGCACGTTAAAGGATTGCGCTCGCCTGTCAGCGGGTTGGCCGGTGGCGGCATCAGAAACGATCGGCCCTCGCGCCGAAAAACTTCAACCACGGAGATCACCGCTGCCTCGTTTGCACCCGTCAGATCACAAATCTCCTGCACTTCAATCGGCCGGCGTATTTCACGGTTATCCGCACCCTTTTCCGTCAGCCCCTTGAACATCTTTTCAGCGATGATCTTCTGGCTCTCGTCCAGTTCTGCGTAAGCTTCATCGGCGTGTCGTGAAAGCGCTTCAGCCATACTGCCGATCGCGTTGTAGTCCGGAATGTCTATCGGATCACCGTTACGCCGGTTCTTGATCCAGTAGTCCCAGGTCCGCATCAACGCATGCTGAAGAATGGGCAGTTGATCGGGATTGTCTCCGACGTCGTTCAGCAGTTGATTCACCAGCGGCTCGCTGATCGCGCCCTGACCAACCGCTACCGGTCCGCTGATAGCTTCGCGTCGTTCGTCGCGCGTCATGCGCGGAATCAGATACTGCCCATCGTTGATTGCTTCCGGCAGTTCCCAGAACTGTGAGCAGTCGCCGAGGAAGTCTGACCGCATTGTCAGCACAACATAGATTTTCACGTCCTGTTGACGTACTGCCTCGAGCAATAACCTGACGAAAGCGGCGGCGTCTTCGTTTGAATTGTCCCGTTCGATCAGTTGCTTGAAACGAAACAACTCTTCGAATTGGTCCACGACAACGAGTAAGTTTTCGTAGTCTCGAAAAAGCGGCTTGCCGTGCTTATCGGATCTTGTGCGGGCTCGGCGAACCAGTTCGACCATTCCCAGGCCACTGCGTCTTAGAGTTGTCTCGGCGAGGACAGCCTGGATATCGCCTGCTTCGTTCGCCTCGCGAGAACCAAGAACGGCCGAGGAAGACAATGCACGCGCGAGATTACCGATGGGATCACTGCCCGGGCGAAGAATGGCGATGCGCCAGTCGGAACCCGCGCTCGCCATCAGTCCGCCTTGCAATGCCGGCAGCAATCCGGCGCGAACCAGCGAAGATTTTCCACTGCCGGAAGTGCCAACGACCGCAAGAAAACGTGTCCGCTTCAACCTTCGGAGCAATTCCTCACTTTGACCATCGCGTCCAAAAAACAGATGCGTTTCACTGGATTCAAAAGGTCTGAGCCCCGGGAAAGGATTTGCGGTGTGATCAATTTCCTGCATTGTCTACTCCTTTCGCCGGAGTCTGAAGACGGGCAACGAACGGACCCAGGACCGCGGGTGAGAAGTCTTCGAAGTTTTTTATTACGAGAGTGTCCGGGCTATTAAACAATTGCTTGTGGGCAGTCTTCGGCGACGCGACGTAGACCGCTTCAGCAGACAACAGGGTCTTGCGCGCGAGTCCGGCAATCTTTTTCAGATCGCGCCGCTTGTATTCAAACCAGAGTTGATTGGCGTTGCCGTAATAGATCATTACCGCGTCGCATTGCGCAAGATTGTCTTTGTGAATCTCGAATCCTTCCGTATCGCTCACGCCTTCATCGTCAATCAGTGGCAGCAGCACCTGGTACTTGTTGAGCGAGAGGTAATCGTTCAGGGCGACGACGCCTTCAACGTCGCGCTTGTCAAAGATCAGATAGATCTTTGGCGTTGTTTCACCGTGCTCTTCCTGTTTAGGTTCGCGGCCGTTGCTGCTCAGGCGCAACTGGATGACGTTCTTGAGTTCTTCCAATGGAGTTTGTAACAGTTCAGCGCCCTGCTGTGTGGTCGCATCGGTGCGCAGATGCTCAATAAACTGTTCCTGCACTTCCTCCTGCGGCTTCAGCCCAATGGGCATCCACAGTAGTCGTGAAAATGCTTCGTCACGATTGCGCTCCGCGGCAATTTCATTCTGTAGGCGAATGATTGAACGATTGGACGCGCCTTCCGGCACGATGCCGTAACTGCCTCCGATAAGGTGTATGGAAAGCTTCGCCCGGCTCACACACTCGCGCACAGCCTGTTCGTAATTGGGCGAAATGAGAGGAAACTCGCCTGCCGGCAGGATGTCGTAGCCGCGGTTCTGCAACTCGCGCTTGATCTGATCGCGTTCTCCCGTAAGGTCTCTGGTTGTCTGTGCCAGATAAACAGTGCCTTGAGTGCGCGAGAAGACAACCCCTGGAGCCGGAGTCGCGAGACGAGGGTTGATGTGTAACAGAATCTGTTTGACGTCCCAGGCGAGATCGTCGAGTTTACTCCAGTATCTTTGATCGCGATTTCTTCCCAAACCCTGGCCAAAGGCGACAGGCCGCTGGGTTGCCTTGTCTAGTTCGAAGAACTCATATCCGAGTTGCTGTTGAAACTCGGGCGGATGGTGCGCGCGGTCGATATGAGTCTTGACGACCTTGAAGATCCGCAGTTTGTCATCTACGCAGAGGCCACCGGTGGTTTCCGCCAGCCGGCAAAACTCGCGCAGCTCACCCATGCACCATTCTGATTGAACGTAGCCAGGCGAAAGGATCGAGATGACGACTGCCGTATTCCGGATCCGTTCTTCCAGCACATCAGGGAAGTACACATTTCCCGGCAGCCTGGAATCGCGCCATATCGAAGGCTCGTAACCGAGAGCCTCCGCCAAAACGCTCTCGAATCGTTCGTGAAAATTGTCTATCCAGCCTTTTCCCTCCTCGTCGAGCAGTTCGTTGTCGAGGTGGCGGTAGCTGATAAAGACATCATCTGCAAAGGTGTGTGTTAACGGCATGGGCAGACTCCAACGTTCCTGATGTCAATGCCGTTTCAGGTCGTTTTTGTTTCTGCGTTGGGCGGAAATTGGTGTGAGGACCGACGGAAGCCGCCCGAAATTGCGGCTTTTTATGTTGACTTAAGGCCTGGATCGGGGCGCGGGTTTTGGTTTGGGATTCGCTCCTGCCTCGATTACGGCCAACTCTGCGAGCGAAGTCGTCTTATCGTCGCCAAAGCCTGAAAGCGCGATGAGTTTCAGATACCGGGCCGTCACAGCGCTCATGAACTCGATCCGTTGCGGCGAAAAAGTTGAAACTAACTCGCCGCGCGCCACTTCGCGCCACTCGCTACCGTCATCACTCACCTGAAGCGCATACCCGCGTATGTCGCCTTCGTGCTCCCGATGGTTCTGGCGCGACATCAACACCACTCCGGACATCGCAACCGGTGTGTTGAAGGTGATCTTCAGATCGACCTGTTCGCGCATGGCCTCTGACTGATCGCCTACGAGAATGAAGGTATTCGGATCCCCGTCGATCGCCGAACCGGCCGGGCCGCCATTGACCTCCGCGCTGGCGCCAAGCCTTCGCATGATGCGTGTCTCGAAAAACAGACTGCGCATCTGCTCGGGCGTTACACTAACTCGCGGCTGAAAACAATCGCTGCGAGCGTATCTCAGCAACGAATAGCGAAGTTGTCTTGCAACGGGACTTCCGCTCGTCGGGTTCGTCAGGTCAAACGCCGAGACTATCAATCGCCCGTCGCCAATCGCCGCTTCGAAAAGAAGACCGAGCTTGTAGTTACGGTTCCAGTCGTCGATGGCCCAGACGACCGGCTCGAGCTCCGCCGGCAGCCGGTCCATGTTGACGGCACGCACGTTGTGAATTATTTCGGCCCACTGCCATTCGAAATGTGAGGACGTGGGGAAACGGCCGAGCATCGCGTTCTTCGACTCGCCGGGTCTCATGTCGATCCACAGTCCGAGCATGCGGCCCCACGCCGGACTCATCTGGCGGTTCCAGAAAACAGGTGTCAGATCGAGGGGCGGGCTGGTCCAATCGAGTTCTGAGTTTCGAGCAATGAATAAGACGCGACCACCGGCGGCCAATTTCGTCTCGGCCTCGTCCCACGAGCTCGTGATCAAAACCTGCGGATCGCGTGAAATCGGGCACGGACTGGCGTCGACTCCCGGAGTCGCCTCGCGCATCGCATGCTCCTCGGGATCGCCGGCGGGATAAACCCAGAAATTCCACTCGTTCTCAAAATAAGTTACTCCGCGGACCGCCTGTGGTCCCTCGATGATCGTCCTGGTCACCGGATTGAGTAACGATTCCGGTGCGACTGTAACTACGAGCCTGTATTCGCGCGGCACAAATAACTTGAAAAGATCGACATTGGCTGTTCCCAGCAGAAAATTCTTGCCGATGGGAATGTCACGTGCTGCCCATTCTCCCTTGAAGCTGGTGCCCGGGATCTTCCAGATTCCCACGCCTTTCTCGATCGGTTCCGGACCGTAGTGCGCCAGTTCGACTTCGACATTAAGCGTGTCGGCGTTGGTAAAAACACGCTGTCGCATGCGAGCCAACGGAACTGTGGCATTCGAGAACCGCTTGAAGTCGTCGGCAGTGACATAAGCTTTCGGTTCCCAGAATGGATCGAGCAGTCCGACAAACGCGCTACCCTGGCCCAGGTAGTCATGCAGGTCGAGTAACTGATAGCCGCTGAGGCCCGGCGTCCGCAGGTTCGCTTCAATCTCCTCTTTATAGGCCGCGAGCTGGAACCGGCCGGAGTTCAAAAAGAAGGGTCTGTTCTTCTCGAGTAGTCCGCGGGCCTTCAACGAGTCGCGGAAGATTTCGTAGTTCGACGGTCTTAGATAACCCGTAAACTTTTTGATGACGTCGTAATCGGGATACGCGGCCCACTGGCCCACTTCGTGCGCAATCACCGGCAAATTGACGTCTTCCAGTGAGGCTCCATAATCCCGACCGAACCACCCGGTATCGCGGCGCAGCAACTTTGTTCCAATCCTGTGGACCGCCAGGTAGTCCGTGCCCTCGGTGAGATTCGGAATATCCCTTTCGGTATGGCCGGTCCCGGTGGTGTAAAGCCGCCGCGGATCGTGCCGGCGGTAGTGCGCCACCCACTTCGACAGCGATTCGTGCCACTTGCCCTTCGGTTCATTGCTCGGCGACAGCAACATGAACGAGGGGTGATTACCGTAAGCCTTGATCATTCGATCTGTTTCGTCGTAGAGCATGCGCTCCATGGGAGTTCCGGGACTGATTTCGTTCCACATACCCGGCTCCGGTTGCAGGTAGAACCCGATTTGATCGGCGGCTTCGAAGGCGGCTTCGGGAGGCGTCCACGAATGGAAACGCATGTGGTTCAATCCCCAACGCTTGCAGGTCTCAAACAGTTTTTTCCACGATGCGACATCCGTGGGTGGATAACCGGTGAGTGGAAAATCACCGCCGTTGTGAGTGCCGCGAAAGTTGATCGGTTTGTCATTGAGGAGAAACTCTTTCCCCACTGCTTTCAACTCACGCAGACCGACCTTCAAGTCGTAAAACTCTTCAACACCAGTTCCTCGCAACCACAAACGGAGTGGATGTAACTTGGGATTGAACTCGCTCCACGCCTCCTGCTCCAGGCGAATCGGTACTTCTACTTCCGCTGTTCCGCCATGTTCATCCCAGGTCACCGGCACGACGCCGATGTCAGGCCAGATCGCGGTAAGCGTTCCGGATCCGCTTAGTCCGGTTTGGTTTCCGATCTGGACTTTAATGAGCATCGATTTTTGCGCGAGGTTTGGAAAAACCTGTGCGCTGTCGATCCAGACTCTGCCGGTGTCGTTAAGCTCGATACGACCAACGATGCCGTTCCAGCTTGCCCCGAGAGAGTCTGAAACACTGTGGGCGTCGGCGCGGTAAGGCAAAATCATGCGATTGTCGACGCGCACCGTAAGCGTGTGACGCCCGGGTGTTAGATTGCCGAGCTCGTAGACGTGCGGCGCCACCAAACTCCGGTCGGATCCGATTTTCTTCCCGTCCAGCCATACAGTCGTTTCCCAGTGAGGCCGCTCGAGAGTCAGCACGAAGCGTCGCGCGGACTGGTGCTGGAAAATATCGATGTCGCGTTGATACCACGCAACGCCGAGATAGTGGCGCGGCGGTTGAGCCAGGAAAGGAACTTTTACTTTGTTAACTTCAATATAGTCCTTGTAGTCGTCACGCAAATACCAGTAGCGATCGTAGAGCGAGAGTACCCAGGGAGTGTTCGTCGTAATCGGAAGGCCATTGAGTTGGGCTTGTAGAATGCCGGGCAGCCTAATGGGATATATCAAGCGTTGATTGAACCACTGTTGCCTCTCTCCCGAGTCGGTTGGGTCCATTGCAAAGCGCCACAGGCCGTCGAGCCGAATCGATCTGCCCAAGCACACGGGTGCCGCCGCGAGTAAAAGAACTACGCTCAAGCTGAGGATTCGCAAACGTGGGTGAATGACCGTGATCACTTTCACTAATCACTCCGGCGCGGGACGAACGTTCCGATTTTAACGGATTTATGTAGATTTGCGTTCGAATAAAGCGTGGGCCAGGGCGAGACAGGCAGCGGCAAGGGCGAGGCAGTAGAGTCTACGCGCAAGGATTGGCCCGCTCGTCAGATCGGGATACGTCCAGAGCTGATAAAGCAGCGGGTTGTAAAGCCAGTGCTTGTAACCGGTGTTGTAAAGATAAAAGAGGAGGGCGCCTGTTGCGACGCCCACCACATAGACCGCGTACTTATTCCGCAGCGAGACATTCAACAAGACCACCGCCGCCGTCAGAAAAATAATGCCAGGCACGACCACCACGACATCGATAAGCAGGTAGGCTGAGAGATCAACGGGCGTATGACCTCTTAGGAGTTGGGCCAGGATTGTCGTTAAACCGCCCACAATCACCACCGAAAACGCCAACAATGTCATCGCGAGCCACTTTGACAACAACAACACACTGTTCGGCGCCGGTGTGGACCATACAACCGGTTCAATTTTCACTTCCCGATCGCGATGCATTACTTCGCCGGTGTAGAAAACGATCACACCGGCTAAAAACAGTAACAGCATGTTTGCGGTGTTAGTCGCTGACGTAACGGAATAAGAGATCTCAACCGGAATTCTCGAAAAAGGCACCGAGAAAAAAGAAAGAAGCATCGCCAGTGGGACCAGGACCATTAACCCTCGCTCCGACCGCAGCAGTCGAAGCTCAACGTCCAGCGCCGCCATTATTTTGAAGCGCGTCGCAGCCGGACCTTGCGTTCGAGTAACTTTCGGACGCGTGATTCGATCCCGCGCCCGTGAGGCTTCGATGGGTAGATCGAGTACTCCATACGACGATGGCGCACTGTAGACAACTTTGTCAGGGGCTTCCACAAGCGTCAGCTTGGTGAAATGGTCTGAAGCGTTCGACGGTGGCTCGATCTTAAATCGCAGGTACACAATCCACAAACAGAGCGCAGTCGTTACGATTACCAATGCGCGGTTAGCATATTCCGTCGAACTGTAGCTGACGACGAGCTTATTGAGAGAATCCGCGCTCATGTTCCAGTAATTTCCGGCGGGTGTCGGGTTATAGAAACCGAACAGGGCGAAAAATGCGCCGGCAGACGCCAGTAACTTACTCACCAGAAATGAAAGCGCCATGAACACGGGATAAAAACATGCCGCCAGGCCGTAAACCACTTTTGCATTGCGACTGAGTGTTCCGACCAAAAAGTAAATGGCCGCCAGACCGAGGTGAAAAATCACCACGATGAAAAAGAAGTGTTTGAAGAACGGCACAACCCGCACGGGCAGCTTAACCATACCCGAGAATGGAACCCACTGAAGCAGAAAGAACGTGATCGCAAAGGCTGATTGACAACAGACAAGCACAAAGAAGTTGCCGAAGAACTTTCCGAGCAGGTATGAGGCACGGCCGATAGGTTTCGAAAAGATTATCGGGTCGACACCGAGACGAAAATCCCTGATGACGGCATCGCCCATCATGATTGCTGTAAAAATCGGAAGTCCCAAAATGATTGAGAAGCCGCCAAAGTTTCTTCGAATGTAAAAGTCGCTATTGGTGGCCCAACCTCTCGCCACGGCAGGACCCCATCCCCACCACAGCACTGCATTTGAGGCGAAAAATACCATCATCACGTATGGAGCGACACGCTTTGCGTTGAGCAGTACTTCGTTCGTGAAGACCGCCGCGAAGGGAGTTTGAAACGGGTTTCTCATTTACACCCTCGCTCGATTCACGAGATCGAAATAGAAATCTTCGAGGACCGGCGTCGCCTCGGTGAACTGTTCACTCGGACGCCGATCCTTCGAGATCACTCGTACGCGAGTTTGTCCGTCAAACGTACGGGAAGAGATGACGTTGAATTGAGACTTGAACGAATCGAGTTGCTCGCGCGGCAGAGTCGCTTCCCAAACCGATCCGTCTAGTTGAGCGATCGCGTCTCGTGGGGTAGAGGTCGAAACAATTCTTCCCTGGCGAATGATCGCCATGCGTGTGCAAAGGTTGGATACGTCGGAGACGATATGAGTGGAGAGAATCACGACGGTGTCTTCGGCGGCAGTATCCGAGATCAAGTTATGAAAACGGACTCGCTCTTCCGGATCGAGTCCCGCCGTCGGTTCGTCTACGATAATCAGCTTTGGATCGCCTATGAGTGCCTGGGCGATTCCCAAACGCTGTCGCATTCCACCGGAAAACCCGCCTAGTTGCTGCGTTCGTTCGGCCGAAAGATTCACCCTCTCGAGCAGCGCGTCGATCAAAGTGTGACGTTCCTGCTTGTTTGTGACGCCCTTCAGCTTCGCGAGGTAATCGAGCATCTGCCAGGCGGTGAGAGTTGGATAGAGTCCGAAGTCTTGCGGCAGGTAACCAAGCATGCGACGTGTTTCCTGTTTGCGGGTCAACAAGTCAGCGCCGTTGATCTCGATCGCGCCGGAGTCAGGCTCCAGTAACGTCGCCACGATCTTCATCAAAGTTGTCTTACCCGAGCCATTTGGACCAAGCAGGCCGAACACACCCGGGCGGACTTCGAGGTTGACTCCCCTGAGCGCTTGAATGCCACCCGAGTAGGTCTTTACCAGATCTCTGATTACGAGCATTCAGGCTTCTCTTAGTTTTGAGCTGTCCTTGGGATGCTCGGTAACTACCGATAAGGAAGTGTCGTTGGTCCTGGGAAAGAAAGTCGCGGGGACCAATCCGCGCACGTACAGTAACAACCGGCCCAGGATAGCGATCATGATCAGAACGCCTCCGATGTGATCGATCGCGATGTCCGAGCTAAGGATGCGGATTGAGAAACCTGCAAGTCCAATAAAAATCAGGACGATTTTTAGAAGACGTGCGGGAAGACTACTCCTCCTGCTTATTGCGACACACTGCTTCCTGGTTCTTTCAAAGTTTCCAAAGCGTCGCGCGGCTGCGGCCTTCGCTTCCGCCGCCGGCATTCCGTGCTGCGCATATTTCCGCTCGAGCATGTCGACGTGAAATCGCAACTCCTCTTCCACGTCGGCGGCAGTCTTATCGCGGTTGTGGCGCACGAGCAACTTAGCTATCGCGGTTCTCATCGTTATGTAGTCTGAAGAATCTTTGTAACTGCATTAGAGATGCGGTTCCAGTTGGCTCGTTGAGCTTCGAGTTGCTTTTGTCCGGTCCTTGTGAGTTTGTAGAACCTGGCCCGCCGGTTGTGCTCTGACAGGCCCCACTCAGACTTGATCCAACCCCGTTCCTCCATTCGGTAAAGCGCCGGGTAAAGGGAACCATCCTCGACTTTGAGCAAGTCTTCGGCAGCTTCGTGTATGCGCTGGACGATACCGTAGCCGTGCATGGACTCGCGCGCCAGAGTGTTCAGGATCAACAACTCGAGCGTACCCTGGAGCAGGTCTGTGCGATCAGTCGCCATAAAAAAACTAATCTCCCCTAGACTGTCTGGGTCGGAGTCTATTCGAGCTTCCCTAGACTGTCAAGGGGAGATATTTTTTTCGTCATGCAGCGACGTTGAGACGGATCCGAACGATGCCCGCTCCTAACTCGCCTTCACTATGATCTCACTGATCTTTCCGTTGCACTTCCTGCTTACGCAGACCGATATCAGGTGACCCTCCGTACATGCGCGGAGCACCACCTCTCCAATTCCCTTCTTCCTCGTATCGAAACGGTGACGCTTGCAATCGCACGTTTCAAGCACAAACCCGTCAAAGTCGCCAAAGCAGTCGTAGATTACTTCGACAACCTTTCCTGTCACGCAATCGCGTTCTTCGACAGGCCGGCCGGGTATGCCGGGATCGTCAGGCGACGCCGGGACCAGATCCGGATCGACTCCCAGGTCCCTGACCTGATCGCCCAGTTGTTTGATATAGCGAACGAAAACAGGATGCCAGCTATCGGAAACCGGTATCGCCTCAAAAATGTAACGTAACACCGCAAGGTTGCGGACGAGTTTACCGATGAGTGGTTCGCCGATCTTCACCACAACTCTCAGACGAAACGCACCCAAAACCTTGCGCGCGGAAAAATTCACGTCCTTCAACGTGGGCGGGATGCCTTCGATGTCGTCTCCCCCCTCGCGTATCCGGCGCTGGAATATCGGACCTGAGTGCTGCTGCACGTCCATCAGGAAATCCTCGCCGTCACGGACCGTCAGAGGCAGCTTGAGCGTCAACAACGCAGGCATCGGATCTTGTCTGGCAGGTACCGGAATGTAAGAGATGTCGCCCACGACGCAGGCGATGGTGTTGTCGTCCAGTTTCGAGAGCTTTTGTGCTCCCACCCTCGATCTGTTCGCGACTTCGAGAATCTCGTCGGCGTTCCAATCGGGACAGAAAATACTCGCCTGTGTGTCGCGCGGCAGATCGCGCCAGCGAATCACCAACTCGTCGAACCTGCCTCCCGTTTCATTAGCACCCGTCGTTGCCAGTGCCGCCGTGGTCAACCGTGCCGCCGTTTTCGACGGCTTCATCAGAAGCGTGTGTTGAACTGTATGACTGGCGACAGTACCCGGATTATCCGATTCGACAATCGCGAGGTTGCGTTGAGACAACCGGTTGCTGGAGGACGGCGTGGCGCCGTTCGGAATCGGGTCCACAGCTCCGGGTTGAAACCGGATCTCGGCAGCCATGCACGTGTGAATTCCGCGCATGAGTTGCAGGATGGACACGCGGCCCGAAAATGGACCATCGCTGCCGCTTGGAACGTTCACTGGAAACTGCGGCTCTGTCTGATTGAAGTCAAGCCAGACGCCAAAATACTGGAGGGCTTCCGTCGCTCCGGCATGGACCACCGTCTGTCTGTTTGTGTTATCGCTTTGCGCGGTCATGCTTTGCGTGGCGGAATTTATTCGCGCCTCGGCGAAATACGGTATCGACACGATCTGATTGCCTGCGCCGCTGAAGAATGCGTTTGTGCCGAGCAGCGGGATCGTTCCGGCAGGGGAGCGCCTGTAATTCTGGACGTTTGCGAATGGATTCGTGGTGTAACTGAGGTCCGAAACCATTGTATTGAAGGTGCGGAAAAAGACGCGCACGTTGACGGCGTCCTGAGTATTGGCGCGATATCTGACCTTGGCCACTGCAAAGTTGCATACTCGATCGCCATCAACCGTGCGCGAGAGTTCGAGTTGACTGCCAGCCTGGTCCTGCGGGAGGTTTTCAAAGGGCGGCGCGGGATTGTTACCGAAACCACGCATCTCGACCAGCAGCGCCTGGATGTAAGCGTGTGCCGCGTTGGCGTTGTTATTGAGGTTGCCGAGTTCGACATTGCTGCCGTTGATTTTCTCACCGGGCCGCAGTTGAAAGACGCGCAGGTCGGTGCTGAGCCACGTTACCGCTCCATCGAGCATGTACGGATTGGGCTGCGTTGTGAGACGTACGAGAGCAACGTCCTGAATCCCGACGAACGAGGCCCGCAAAAAGATGTCGCGAATCTCGGCGTTGAATGCACTTGTATTCTGGAAGTCGACCCGAAAAGTGAACGAAATGCGCTGCGGAGTGTTTGGCGCGCCGGGGTTCTCGAGCTCAGTGGTGGTGAGTACGGCGGAAATCGTGTTTATAGGCGGTCCGCCGCTGATCGTACTCTGAAACTGTAGCGTCGGTGATGCGCCGGGAACGCCCAGCGAAGCCGGCGTGAAGCCGTCGTAGATCACATAAAACGATTCCGGAAACGACGTCGTTGTTTCAACTTCCACCGACGAGAACGTATCGCGATTACTTACGATGAAGCTTTCGATTCCGAGCGCCTTGAGTCCGAGACCAATCAGGCCGGCTGAGACGTCTTTGATGATCTCTTCCATCTCGGTCCACAAAGGTTGGAATTCCGTTCCCCATTCCAGCGTGAACGAGAGCGCGTTGGATTTGGAGGGATCTGCGAAATGACGGCTGTAGGCGTAATCGTTGTTGGTTCCGGAAGTGGGATAAAGCGAGAACGCCGGTTTAGCGACGTAGAGTTTTCCACGGACCTGACCGAGCGAACGAGTAAAAGCGCCCGCTAATCCTTGTAAAGCCGAAAGGTCTCCGTCAGGAATGAACTCCTTGTAACTGTCACCCAACACCCCACGCTGACCATCGAATGTGGCGTTCAGAAAGTTTTTGTTTGACTCGCTGAATTGTGATTCATCATCGCCCCAGACAAACAGAATGCTTTCGGAGTAGCTATGGACGTCGATGTACCACTTTATGCGCGTGAAAGTGTCGTGAATGAAATTGATGTTCTTTGTTTCGCGTTCACTAAACGCCTCAGTGCCATGAAACGTATCGTCGCCAGGATCAGTGGACGAGAGAAAAACGTTTACGGCACTGGGAGCGAATGCGACCGGGAAGTCCCAAAGAAAGTCCTGGTTTCTATTTATATCGACCCCGATCCTGGCAGCGTTGCCGCCGCTTGACTCCGGATTGCGGTTTTTGCGCCACATCCCGTCGGTGGTTTGCGAGAACTCGCGTCCGTCGGGGTTCACGCAAGGAAAGATGATGACATTCATCTGCTCCATGAGCGCCTTGATCTCGGTAGCAGAAAACGCCTTTCCGCCGTAAGTCAACCCCGTGTTTCCCGCGTACGCATCACACAAATCGACCGCGAGGTTGACCAGGATCTCGCAACTACCCCATTCACGCGCGTGCACCCCGCCCGTCAGATAGAAAGCATCAACGGTGTTGGCGGCCTGCGTGCCGAGTCGCACAGCGTGCGACGTCTTATTTCCGAGAGTCAGGTTCGGCAGGGTGATCAGTTCGCACAACGTGGGGTGGGCCGCCGCCAGCGCGATCAGCGCCGATTCGACTTCAGTGACATTCATGTATGGCATAACAATTCACTCCGCGGGATGGTGAGAGGTGGATGGTCAGGGCTGATCGCGATCGTGAGACGCTCACGAGATCGGGCCTACTTCTTGATTCCGAGTCCTTCTGGTTTTACCTTGCCACCTTTGAAACGGTCGGTTTTCGAAACTTCCTTCTGGCGCTCTTCGAGCACATCTCCGTATCGTTCGTTGGCTTCGATCCGATACTTGAGCTTTTTCAGCTTGTCGGCTTCTGCTTTTGGCGCGTACAAGGTGATCACGAAGTCGCCGGTTTCGTCTCTCTGCGGGCTGGCACAATCGAGTGAGAACCTACCGACCGACAACACTTCCTTGAGTGCCTGTTGATCCGGCACCCATACCTTTACCTGGACCACGTCCATTGCTGCTTACCTCCGGTTATGTTGACAAGTACTTTCATCTGAAAAATACGTGTTCAGCAACCATGGGAAACACGGATTGAAGAACAGTCAGACGAGAAACATCCAGTTCGGGGGAAGCGTCAACTACGAGGAAGCGTCGTGTTAAGTTGACGAGAACTCAGGATCTCACGGCTGGAGGAGCGAGTGATCGAGGAGCAGAGGCAGAACCAGCCGCGTCTTAAATTAATGGCCGATATGTAGTCCTGCTTTGCGGAAAAGTCAATAGTTATTTTTGAATCAGTTGGTTCAGTTTGAATCACCCTAACAAGAACAAGTCAGGAAGGGTGTTCCGTGAGCCTAATTGCGGCCGCCCGCGGTGGAAGTGCCGGCGAAGTGCGGCTCGCCGAGTGGCAGGTCCACCATGATCGGCGCGTGATCAGAGATACGATCTTTCAGGGCGTCGTTGAGCTCTTTCAGCGTGCGCCCGAAGTGCGGCGCGAACCGATGGGGCTCGTCTTTCGCGTATGGCTCCGTGAGAGCAGGTGGTCTAACGAAAATCCAATCGAGTTTGAACTTCCCGACGAATGCGATAGTTCGATCGACTTCATAAGTGGTGATGAATCCCTTGTCCCCTCGCTGATTTGAGTTCGCCAGTGGACCATCATTGTTTCCGATCGAACGTTCGCGCTCGCCGCGGAAGTCGAATGAGCTGCCGTCCGCAAAGCGGAAGTCTTTCAACTTCTCGAAAAACTCCGCTTCGGGATTCTTGGCGACCAGTGGAATGTCTCGCACTGTCGGGTCGGCCTGTGTGCGATAGGTGTTCATTCCGGTCAGCAGCAGCGACGGCAGTTTGGTTCCGGTGAGTAGTTCCAACGCTTGCCTGGCCCAAAAGCTTTTACTTCCCAACCGGTTCTTTATCGCACGCTTAAGCGACAGCGGGGTGCCGTCGTGCGTGGACGTGTTCATGTCGCCGGCAACAACAACAGGGCCATTGATATCCTTTATTCGCTGGAGCAACTCCTCGAGTTGTTTGCGCCGGCCGTCCGGTTTGGTTCGGTCTTCGAGATGTGTCGCAACGATCGTCACGCGGCCGCCGGGAATACGCTCGTCGACGATCTCTGCCGTCAACATCATGCGACCGCCGCGCCGCACCTCGCGCTGGACCTTTTCCCGAAACACTAACTCGCCCGCCTTGCGTTTGCCCTGCTCGATGGGCTGCACGCTCCTGATCTCATTGCGGTACCAATCGTGCGCCTGCTGGTCAAACGGTTGCAACCTTACGTTCTGCAGTGGGAAGCGACTGAGAATGGCTGAACCGTGCAGTCCGCGATAACGGTTTGGAGCGACGCTAATCTCGATTTCAAGTTCCTTTCTGTCTTTCTCCGACAACTCTTCAAACTTCTCGATGCCCAACGCGATCGGATCGACTTCGACGAACTCGACACCGTAGGCGTAATTCATTCCGAGCGCGGTCGCCAAGTCCGACGCGATGTTCCGGTAATCGCTGCGCTTCATGCCCCAATCGACTTCGTTGAGCACGATTACGTCGGCCTCTCTCATTAGCGCGACTTGTTGCAGGATCGCTTCTCTTTCCTTGCTGCCACGTGGGTTGGCGGTCGCGTCGATGAATTTTGCGAAGCTTGCGGGCGTCGTGAAGGCCGCGCGCACGGCGTCGTAGTCGAGTCCGCGTTCGATATTCCACTGGACGATCCGCAGTGACTTGCCGAGGTTCGGCGTGTTTGGCAGCACTGGTTTGGTGCGACTGGACGCGCGGTTACTTACAAACGGCGTGGTCAACAGCAGACGCAGCTTGTCTTGTAATGCCTGGGGCGGTGTTTCCTGCTCGTAAAGTTGAACGAGTTCGCGGTAAGTGAGCAATTCCGGCGATTGTTGCTGGGCGTTGGCGGTGCAAATGATTAACAGAAAGGCGCACGAGATCGCGAGCCGGAATATATGCTTCGTCTTTTTCGTCACGTAAGCTCCTGGGCATCGTTTTTGTACTGTCGTTTATTTCCCCTTCTTATAACCTGCAACCGCTCCGCGTAGCCAGCGCGGTACCGATGTTAAAAAGGTCAAGAATTGAAAAGAAGATGTGACGCTGTTCCGACTAAACTACGGGTGCGGGAGGAACAAAAAGATGAAAGAAGCAAAGTACGCGGGCGGATACGTGAGCAACATCGAGCAGAAATCGCTCGAGAACAACTTTTTTCGGGAGGTTTTGTTTACGGCGCCGCACATCCAGCTCGTCGTCATGTCGCTCGCGCCCGGTGAGGATATTGGCCTGGAGACGCATGATGATGTTGACCAGTTCATTCGGGTAGAGGCTGGACAGGGTAAAGCGATACTTAACGGAAAGGAACATGCTCTGGAAGACGGCTCAGCGGTCGTGATTCCTGCCGGGACAGAGCACAACATCGTCAACTCGTCGCAGCAGGAGCCATTGAAGCTCTACACGATCTATTCACCCCCGGAGCACCCGGACGGTACGGTGAACAAGAACAAAGCGGAAGCTGACGCTTATGAGCAGGAGCGGCATCATTGATCCGGCTGGTCTTTCGATTAGGACACGCCGATTGGATCTTCATGTTCCCGATCGTAGACCTTCTCACCCTGAATCCATGTTTGCTGCACTTGCGTCTGGTCCACTTCGTGGACGTCGATCGTGAAGATGTCGCGATCGATAACGATGAAGCTCGCTTCGAAACCGGGCGCGATCTGGCCCAGGGATCCTTCATAACGCGCCAGCGTCGCGGGCCGCGAAGTGTAAAGCAGAACGGCCTGAGAAACTGTGATGGCCTGCGCGGGCACGATGTCGGCGCCGTTATAAGCCTTGCGCGTGACCGCCGCTTTGAGCGAAACGAAAACATTGTCGGGATCGGCCCAGGTCGTAGCCGGCGCGTCAGACGAAAGACCCAGGTGTTTGATGTTGTTGTAGAAACTTCGGACCGGATAGGCGCGCTGAAACTCTTCGTCCATTAGGTTCTCGGAATAGGAGTCGTACTCCGCGAAGAAGAAGATGATCTGCGTGGTGACTCCGAAGCTCATTCTCGATTGGTCCATCTTGCGGATCTGTGCATCGCCCAGAAACGTCGCGTGCTCGAGTCGCACGGAAGGTACGCCCTGCTCCAGCCACGGCTCTTTGTCCGCGAAAAAGTCGATGACGTGCTGCAACGCCCGATCACCCATGGCGTGCACCGCGAGCTGGACGCCGTTGCGCTTGGCCCATTCATAACCTGCGTTCAGATCGTCGTCGGTAAGCGTTGAATACCCATGCCCTGAATCACGATATGGCTCGCACATCCAGGCCGTACGGCCCGAGACAGAACCGTCTGCAAACAACTTGATCCCGGCAAACTTTATTCGTCCGCGGCGCTGCTCATCAGTGAGATCGGGAATCGGATTGTCTTTCAGATCAAGCCAACTGAAGTAAAGAGCCGCTTGTTGGCGAAAACCGTTTCTTTGCGCGTCGCGATAAACCTCGAGGTTATCGAACGGTCGCGTTAGGGCCATCATGTCCGTCACCGCGACGATGCCGCGTTCGTTGTAGTGTCGCGCAGTTTTGACAAGGCCGGCGACTTTGGTCGAGTAGTCCTCGATCGCCTTCGCACGCAGCACAACGTTGTTTGCCGCATGCTCCTGCAAAATACCGTTCGGTTCGCCGTTAGCATAACGCCCGAAATAAGCTCCTTCGGGATCGGGTGTGTCCCTCGTAATTCCTGCGATCTGAAGCGCGCGTGTATTGCAAATACCCGAGTGCGCATCTGAGCGCAGCACGTAAACCGGCTGCGTCGTCGACACCTGGTCGAGATCTTCAGTAGTCGGCGTGCGATGCTCCGCAAGCTTCGATTCGTCGTATCCCCAACCTTCGATCCAGTCGTTCGCTCCTTTTCCGTAGTTCCGGTGTTGCTTCAGCGCCGAGATCATTTCGGGAATGTTGTTGACGACAGGAACCGTGCAAGGCACAGCTTCGACGGTCATGGCGACGTACGTCGGGTGGGTGTGGATATCTATGAATCCGGGCAGGACGGTCCGGCCGTGGAGATCAATCGCCTGATTACTGTCGACGTCCTTCGCGTCTCCCGTCCAGGTGATCTTGCCGCCGGCAACTCTGAACGCAGTCACGAAGTCCGTCTCATTCCGGCCCGTGAAGATCTTCCCATTGATGAAAATCTGTTCGTTGTCTGATTTCAACTTCGTCCCTTGGCCGTGCAAATTTATGGATCGGCCCAATTTTTTGGATCACAGGGGCCGCCTGATCGCTGAATAATGGCGCGAAGTACGTTGTTTCGAAGGACTTATGCCGTCTTCTGCTCAGGCATGCAAGTTGCGCTGGGCACATCGTCTCAAACTCCCTTCCCCGTCTGAAACGCATTCTCTCAACGAATGCACTTGAGAAAGGACATCTCGCATGAAAAGGAAAGCGAAAAAAGCTTCCGCCGTCTTTGTTAGATCATTTCTCTCGCTCGTCGTCGTTCTCACCCTGATCGGCACTGCCCACGCACAAGCAGGATCGACCGGCGCAATCTCAGGAACCGTTAAAGACGAAAAAGGAGCGGCAGTCGCGGGCGCCCAAGTGGACATCATCAACGCTGCGACTGGCGTAACTGAGCGAAGCACCACGAGCGACGGCAACGGCAACTTCACCGTCACCCAGTTACCCCCGGCAACTTACAAAGTTGTAGCTACCGCGACCGGGTTCTCCAAAACCGAACTTCCGGACGTCAAAGTCAACGTTACCGAGACCACGACCGTGAGCGTCCCGCTCAAAGTCGGCGAGATCACAGCGTCGATAACGGTCGAGGGAAGCGCAAGTGCAATTCAATTGAATTCGGCCACTACCGGACAGACTTTGCAGTCCACCACGATCAATAACCTGCCCCTTGCAACCCGCAACTTCCTGACGCTGCTGACACTCTCCACCGGCGCTAATACTGAAATGTTTCAGTCAGACGCGCTGGGTCGTGGAGCCGTTACGATCAACGTGAACGGTCAGCGCCCCGTCAATAACAACTACCAACTCGAAGGCATCAACGCCAACGATATCAATCTTCCGATCCTCGACAACGTCCCGTTGCCGAACCCGTCAACTGTGCAGGAGTTTAAAACGCAAACATCGCTTTACGATGCCTCACAGGGACGCAACGGCGGTGGCAACATCCAGGTCGCGTTGAAGTCCGGCAGCAACGAGTTTCATGGTGACTTGTTCTTCTTCCTACGAAATGACAAGTTGAATGCCAACGACTTTTTCCGCAATCGGGATGGACAGCCTCGTCCCCGGTACCGGCAAGGAGTTTACGGAGCATCGATCGGTGGTCCAATTTACCTCCCTCATTTCGGCGAGGGTGGCGATGTTTTACTGGACACCGCCAAACGACACTTCTTCTTCTTTAATTACCAGGGCACGCATGCCGCTTCCGGAACAGCGGCTGGGACAAACTTCGCAACCAACATCCCTGTATTGCCAGCCAACCGCTCCGAGGCGAACCTGATCGCCACGTTCTTCCCTGGCGGATTGCCTTTAGGTTTCACGGGCTTGAATCCGGTGGCGCTGGCGTACCTGAATCTTCCGGGCGATAAATGTCCCGGCTTTGGCGGGAATTTTTGTGTCCCGACTCTGGCACCCAGACCGGGCCATGGACCCGCGGGTTTCAATGGTCCCGTCGACGACGACGGGAATCCGACACTCAGCCTTGCCAGCATCAATCGCGCGGCCTTAGGCACTTTCAAAGATAACCAGTTCACAATCACTACTGACCATCAGCTCACGACCAACAACAAGCTGACGTTCCGCTACTTCCAATCGACGAACGAAGCGCTGCGTCCGTTTGGCGCCGGCGGAACTCTTCGCTTCGCGCAGGCTGCGCCAGGCAGAAACAAGTTCGTTAAGCTTGGTCTCACGAGCGTGATTTCCCCGCGCATAGTTAACGACTTCAAAGCTGGATTCAACCGTTTCTTCTTCTCCATCGCGCCCGACGAGCCGATCTCGTTGTCTGACATCGGAGCGACTCGCGGTAATTCGGCAGAGTTTCCAGCAGCCTACCAGGCGATTGTCACCGGCGCCTTCTCTATCGGAGCGGGTGTTAACGACGATCGCGGCGGCACGTTCAATACCTTCGTGCTCGGCGACGACCTGTCGTGGAACAGAGGCACTCACAACTTCCGGTTCGGTGGCGAGGGCAGCTATTACGAGTTGAATCGTTATAACAACTTCGCGACCCGTGGTTCTGTGACTTTTGGAAATGCCACGGGCCTGGTTGGTTTTCAGAACTTCCTGCTTGGCCGAGTGACAACTACTCAAGGCCGCGCAGGTTTTTCGACGTTCTACTTCCGCGCCCTGGACCATTCCTACTACGTGCAGGACGACTGGAAGATGACTTCGCGGCTAAGCCTGAACCTCGGCATTCGGTTCGAAGGTTTGAGCATCGCTCATGAGAAGTTTAACTTCCTGTCGAACTTCCGCGGTCTTGGCGATGGCACCGCGCCGCCGCTCGAGATCATCAATCCGGAAGACACTCCCGTAGTCGGCGATCCCGGTGTCAGCCGTTGCACGATGCTGGACTGCTTCAAGTTTTATCCAGCGCCGCGATTCGGTTTTGCATACGATGTCTTCGGCGATCAGACAACGGTGGTTCGCGGAGGCTATGGCGTGTACTTCCAGAGAGTCTCCAACCAATCACTGCTGCAAACCTCCGGCGGTTCACCATTCTCCGAGGACTTTAGCGCGGCGCCATTCTCAGTCACGCCGCAGAATCCATTCCCCGGTCAGCGTCCAAACTCCGACTTTCCGCTGTCCACAGTTGCCAGAGTACCGCGGCTGACGGCGTTTCTCGCGAACGGAACTCCGGTGTTCGATAGTGCGAGCGGTGCGCCGCTTGGTGGGTTCCGTTTCTTCCCGGAACGCGACTTTGTCGCTCCGTATGCACAGCAATGGAACCTCACTGTGCAACGACAACTTCCGTGGAGAATGGTCGGTGAAATCGGCTACGTCGGCACAAACGGCAGGCGACTGATCGGCACTGGTGCTCCCGTCAATCCAGGCCAGATTTGCACCGTCGCATCGCCTTGCGTGATTCCGGCGTCGCTCGCTTCTGACGTTTCGGCGTCGGACATCCCTGCGGGTACACCGGGCATTACGAGAAACGCTGATGGCAGCATCAGTATCACGGCGAGCTATGCTGAAAACATCAACGCGCGCGTTCCGTCTCAATACCTGGGTCTCGCGACCAGCAGACTGTTTGCGCAAACGCAGCACGGCTTCTCCGAATACCATTCGTTGCAGGCTTCGTTGACCCGTCAGTTTTCCGATGGCGTCTATCTGCAAGCCGCGTATACGTTTGGGAAGTCGATCGATAACGGTTCGGGTTCGAGTTTCGGAGACGAGTTGAACGGTCTGTTAGACGTCGGCAACCTGCTGGTGGCGTCATCTAACAAAGGTCTTTCCGACTTTGACAGAACGCACCGTTTGGTAGTCAGTTACAACTACGAGTTTCCGTTTGCTAACTGGTTGAGCAGTTGGCCGCGTAAACTCGTGGATGGCTGGTCCATAAACGGTGTGAGCACCTTCCAGTCGGGCACGCCATTCCTGATCGCCGATTTTGGCGCGTTCTCACTCCAGGACACTGACTTCATCAACGGCAGCCGCGCGACGATCGGGTCAGGCGCCATCTTGACGACGGGCGGCGTCCGCGATCGACTCGACAACTTCGTCAACCTCGATGCGTTCATCTCCGGCGGCCAGTGCGTTAACAATCAGAACGTGATTGTTAGCTGCTCTGATCCGTCGAGCACCGGGTTTTCCGCATTTGGCAATCTCGGGCGTAATGTTTTCCGCGGACCGTTCCAAACCAATCACGATATTTCCATCGTGAAGAGAACAAACATCACGGAAACGGTGAACCTCGAGTTTAGAGCTGAAGCCTTCAACTTCCTGAATCATCCGACGTTCCAGAGTCCACAGGCTGCCGGTGGATCTTTTGGAAACTATGGTATCGTTGACGTCAGCACTGGCGACTCTTCAATTCTCGCCACTGCTAATCGTCCGCGCACCATTCAGTTTGGTTTGAAGCTCAACTTCTAATTCTCGGGCGTTAAGTTTTTACCTGGAAGGCGCGATACGGATCGCGCCTTCCATTTTCAATTCCAAGACGATGTGCCTCCCAAGAGTTTTCTCCGTCTTTTCTCTACTCGTCCTCTCGAGTCTCTTTGCTACCGAAACATTGGCCCAACGCGACTTCGATCCGATGGCGCCTGGTTCGTTATTTGAGATTTCCGGTCAGGTGCGTTCCGGCGACAACAAGACCGTCGAGAACGTGATGATTCGTATCGAGACCCACAGCGGCGCCCTCGTCGACCAGGGCCCGACCGACAGCATGGGTCGCTTTCGCTTTACGCGCTTACGCTCCGGACAGTATCGCGTGTTGGCATCGACGGGCGCGGCATCTTCTCCAATCCAATTCGTAGACCTCTCGCGGTCCAGCCCCCGAGTACACGTGCTTCTTCAACTGACGCCGGACTCTCCGACCTTCGCCTCGCGCACGCGTCCGGGTGTGATCGACATACGTGTGCCGCCGGAAGCAAAGGCGGCGTTGGACAAAGGACAGGTGGCGCTCGCCGAGAAGAAGTCTGACGCTGCAATCGCGCACTTCAAGAAAGCAATCGAGATCTATCCCGATTTTTACGACGCACACATCTCGCTCGCTCAGTTGTACATGGACAACAGCCAGTGGGAGAAGGCCGAAGCCAGTTTTCGTCAGGCCGCGACGATCAACCCGAAGGGTGTTCGACCGCTGGCGTCATTGGGTGAGGTCTACCGGCGGCAGAAGAAGTACGAACAAGGTGAAAAGGTGCTCGCGGAGGCACTTAAGCTCGATGAGAAGTCATGGGAGAGCAATTTCACACTGGGTCGTATTTATTGGGAGTTGAAGGACATTGTTAAGGCGGGCAAGTACGTTGCTCGCACCATCGAATTACAGCCGGACGTTGCCGAAGCGCACTTGCTGGCGGGCAATATTTTCGTCCGGGCCGGACTGCCTGCGAATGCCGTGATCGAATACGAAGAATACTTGAGGCTCGCACCAAATGGTGAGTTTGCCGAGCAGACCAAAATGTTACTCGACAAGCTGAGGAAGTCGCTCCCCGGAAAATAAACTTCTCTCTCGTTAAATCTCTTCACTGATACAAATCCCGCCGAACTGTCGCTATCTGAAGTAGGGACAGGAGTCTTTTCGTGTTCGATCGGTCGAACTCGAATTGAAGAGCAATGAACAGGCAAATAATTAAAGTGTCAATCGTGTTTTTTGTCGTGGGTTCGATGGTGTGGGTTGGTTACAGCTCGCGAAAAGCCGCGACGAGAGTACGTACAGATGGTCGGACCTACGAGCCAACAGCGGCCCGCATGGAGGGTGGTCGTTACCTCGTTTTTTTTGAAAGCGTGCCTGGAATGAAAAACGCCACTCTTTCGAGTGGCGTTTCGGAACGAGTGAGGTTAACGACTCACTGCTGCTTCTTGGTCGATTGACTGTCCTTTAACTTCGCGTGCACGCGTTCGAAGTTCGCCTTGTAAATGGCCGTATTCGGGTCGTTGTTGTGCTGGCCAAGGACGCGTGCCTTGTCGTAGAGCGGTTCAGCGAGTTCGATCTGCCCGCCGCGCTCGTAGGCTTCCGCAAGACTGTCGTAGACGTTCGCCGACTCCGGATAGCGTTCGACGTTCGCCTTGAACACCGCAATCGCTTCTTCCGGTTTACCGTTTAGCAGAAACTGATAACCCATCTGGTTGATCAAATTCTCCGGCACCGGAATCGAATAGCCGAACCTCTCGCTGAGCTTCTTGTAATGATCGTCGGCGCCCTTCAACCCTCCGACCACCGCGCCGCTGCTGAGATCTCTCGGCCCCTGCCAGCCGTCGTAAACCTTCCGCAACCCGGCGTAGTGACTGCGAAGCACAACCGACCCGTGGTCTTCATCATCCATGCGCTCGGCTTGCCACTCGAACCCCTTGATGTTCGTTTTCGAGAGCACTTCCTTGAACTTGTCGAAGCTCTCACCGATCGCGCCGGGCTCGTTGCCAAGTGACGTATACAGAGTCACTCGCATTTCCTTCTGGTTCTTCAAAAATTCTTCGGCACGTTTCAAAGCTTCCCCGTTCTCCCATTGCAGTGACGGACTCACGGCAACGTAAGAATTGAACAATCCGGGTTTCGTGATCATCGCGTGGATTGTGAACAGACCACCGAACGAATGTCCGGCGAGAATGCGATACGGCTGAACTCGATACTCCTTCTCGATTTCCGGAATGAGCTCCGTTTCAAAGAACTTCAGAAAGTTGTTGGCGCCACCCGCGGTGGGAGATTGCAACTCGCCGGCGGCGTTCTTGTTCGTCGACTTGGCCGGCGTCAGATCGCGAGTGCGATCGGTGTTGGTGACTCCCACTACGATCAAATCGGAGATCCGGCCGTTGCGGGTCAGAAACTCGATCGTGCTCGCGGTATGGCCCATGTGCGCGTCGCCGTCGGTCATGTAGAGCACTGGATAGCGCAACTTGTTGGTTTCGTATCCCGCCGGAGTGCGCACCAGCACGATACGGTCTTCGCCGAGCACCGTTGACTTCAGCGTTAACCGTTTCACGGTGCCTGTACCGGGTTGTGCGACTGCCGCGGTGGCGATCAGTAAGAGAACGGCAATGCCGGCGAGCAAGCGGATCATGTTCAGTTGGGAGTTACTGTTTGGTAGACGCGTCGCGCCCCGTTCGACATGAGTAGTCATAAGTTGAGCTCCAAAAAAGTGAATTGAACTTGAGCGACGCAGTTGGGGAGGCGGCGATATTACTAGATCCATCGACGTTGTCCAATGCTCATCCGCCTAGACAATCCAATACTCCCCACCCTATGCTGTCATAGCCCGGAAATCCTAAGATAAATGGACAATGACGACCTGGAGTTGGTATTGGCCTGCCGACGTGGAGACCAGCTTGCCTGGACGACACTGGTCCGTCGTTACCAGCGCCTGATATACGCGATTCCGCTTCGCGCCGGACTGAGGGAGGAAGAAGCCGCCGAGATTTTTCAGGACGTGTTCACCACTTTTTTCGAGAAGCTGCATGACATAAACGAGCCTGAGAAACTACAGGCCTGGTTGGTCACCACCGCCCGCCGCAAGACGTTGCGCGCCATCTCCAAGGTCCAGCAACGCACAGAAACGGATCTTGATGAACAAGCTCAGGAGGCGGCCACGTTTCGCGACGAAACCCCTCTTCCTGATGAGCAGTTGTTGATTCTTGAAGAGCAACACCGTCTCAGAATGGCGGTTTCACAGTTGGATGAGCGCTGCCGAACGCTGTTACAACTTCTCTTTTACGTTCCGGAGTCGCCCTCGTATGCGGAGATAGCGGCACGCTTAGGAATGACTGAAGGTAGCGTTGGACCGACGCGAGCTCGGTGTCTGGCTAAGCTGCTTCAACTGATGAAAAAATAGGTGCAAACGTATTTCCCGTCGGCTGAACCGCTCTGTTGAATCAGTGGGTCCAGAGGATTAGCTATGAATCCCTCAGCACACATTGAATTCGAAACGCTCGTGGACATCGCCGAGGCCCGGGCGACCCTGGAAGCTTTGCAAGCTGCCATGCAGCATCTATCAACCTGTTCAGCCTGCGCGGATACATTAGAACGGCTCAAGGAGACGATCCTTTTAATGAGGAGCGATATGGCCGACGACGTACCGCCCGACGTGTTGGTGTCAGCGCTAGACATTTTCCAGCCGGAAAGACAGACGACGTTGCCGCGGTTCGTTGCGGTGCTGACGTTCGACAGCCGCAACACCACTCGCGCACTCGGCATGCGCTCATTCCACACGGCCTCGCGGCAGATGCTGTTTTCCGCACAGGACACCGATGTGGATTTGCGCATCGCTGTGCAGAATGAAGAATGCATCCTCACGGGCCAGGTGATACGTCAGGATTGTCCTGGAGGCCGGATCACAGTTGCAGGCACGGCGGGATCAGCGGAGGCGGCTCTGAATGAATTATGTGAATTCACGCTTCCGGCACTTCCGCTTGGAACCTATTCGCTGATTGTGAGATTGCACGACATCGAAATCGAGATCCCGGAGCTGGAACTAAAGGCTTGGGTCTAGACCATGCAGCATGCGGAACTTGCCACGCTTCTCGTCGATTCGAGTGATGCAAACCGTGAAGCATTGCTCTGGGGAAACTCTGCTCTCGCCGATCTCGAACTTGGCTACCGCTTAAAAGATATCTGCCTCGAAGGTTGGAGTACTCATCCACGACAAGCACTCGCCGCTGCCGCATCCCTTCGTCTTTTGGCCCAGATGCGGCCGTCTCCCGAAATGACGGCGTTGTCCGCATGGGCTGGCGGTCTCAAGGCACTCATCGACGGGAAGATGCAGTCGGCGATTTCCGAACTGGAAAACTCCGAACGTCAGTTTCTCACGATCGGTAAGATCCACCCTGCTGCCGCAACCCAGGTCAGCAAGCTCATCGCCCTTGCAATGTTGGGCCGTTACGAAGAAGCGATCGAGTGTGGTCTTCGTGCGCGCTCAGTTTTTCTTGCTTACAACGATTTTCGAGCGGCGGGCAAGATCGAGCACAATATCGGCAATCTGTACTTTCGCCAGGATCGCTATCACGAAGCTGAACTGTTGCAAACCGAGGCTCGAGAACGATTCGCCGCCCTTAACGATCAAAAACAACTCGCAACCGTCAACAATTGTCTGGCCAACACACACGCGTTGCTTCACAAGTTCAAGTCGGCCGAAGAACTATTTGAAGAGGCGTTGCGACAAGCCGAAGCATCCGACCAGCCGGTAACACTCGCGGGCATTGAAGGGAACATCGGATTGTTTGCGTTGATGCAGGGCCGTTACGATCGCGCCCTCGATTTTTTGGAACGGTCGCGGCAGCACTACACAACGCTTGGACTTACGATTCAGGCTATCCTTGCAGAACACGAAATCGCCGACGCGTATCTCGAACTCAATCTCGCTCCCGAAGCACTGACAATCTACGATCGCGTGATTCCGATATTCGCCGAGCATGGCATGCGCGCCGAACAGGCCCGCGCCGAGGCATACAGAGGCCGTGCCCTGATGTTGTTGGGACGAACAAAACAGGCACAGCGATCGCTCGACAAGGCACAACGACTTTACGCCGCGGAAAAAAATGCCGTTGGCGCGGCCCTGGTCGAGTTGACGCATGCCCAACTACTCTACCGGGAGAAGAAGTTTGAAGGCGCCCGCATGATGGCGGGTAAAGCTGAACCGGCGTTGTTGTTGTCGGGCAGTTGGCAGCGATTGCTCATCGGGCGCTGGTTACGCGCCGAAGCCGACCGCGCGTTGGGGAATCTCGAATCCGCTCGTGAATTACTCGAACAAACTCTACGTGAAGCAGACATCCACGGACAGCCGCAGATTGCAGAGCGTTGTTTTAGCTCTCTTGGTGCACTCGCCTTACAACAAGGAGATTCGAAGTTAGCGGAGATTAACTTCAAGAAGGCAGTCCAGTTGACTGAAGAATTGCGTGCGCCGATCCCGGGTGAAGAATTTCGCACCGCATTCTTCTCAAACCGAATGTCTCCGTACTACGAGCTCGCGCGAGTTTGTGTTAGTGACAGCGAGGTCCGCGCTGCGGAAGCTTTGGATTGGGTCGAACGAGCTAAGTCGCGTTCTCTCGCGGACACTGTCGCAGGACGAAACCCGCTGCCAACTGAGCCACGCGACGACTTCGAAGCACATCTCCATTCGCAAATTCAGAAGTTAAGAGAGGAACTGAATTACCTCTACAACCAAATGCATCGATCGGTTCGAGGCGCAGTTCAGGATCAGGCAGTCAATGCAGGCTTGGAACGAGAGCTTCTGGACCGCGAGAGAAGGCTGCTCGAGATTACGCGCCAGCTTCAACATCGCAGTACAAGGCGAGAAGAAGCGAATGAAAGTAAGGACCACTTTTCGCTCGAGCAACTGCAAAGAGCGCTCGGCAAGGAGCGCGCGCTCGTCGAGTACACAACGATCGACGACAACCTCGTCGCCTTCGTCGTCACTAATGATCGTGTTCAGGTCGTGGAAAATCTGGGACGTGAATCGGAAGTGGTAGAGGACATCGAACGATGTCGTTTTCAGGTGGATACGTTGCGTTACGGCTCGGCACGAGTTCGCACTCATTTGCCTGCACTCACGGAACGAACGCAGAAACACTTGCGTTCGCTTTACGACCGGCTATTACGAAGAATTGAACCTGAGATCGGAGAGCGCCAGTTGGTGATCGTACCGCACCGGGGACTCTACTACCTGCCGTTCCACGCCTTACACGACGGCGAGAGTTACGTCATCGAGCGACGAGAAGTCTCCTACGCACCCAGCGCGGTCGTTTTGCAGCAATGTATCGACTCGGTCAGGCGTGATTTCCATAGTGCATTACTGCTGGGTGTGGCTGATGAGCAGATTCCGGGAGTGCACTATGAGCTTCAGGCTTTGTATGAAGTGTTCCCGCGGGTGAAACGGTATTTGGACGAAGCGGCAACGTCTGAAGTGCTGCGCCAGCATTCAAACAACGCTGACGTTCTTCATTTTGCTTGTCACGCTCAGTTTCGATCTGACAATCCGCTGTTTTCGTCGCTCAGATTGGGCGACGGATGGTTCACCGCCGGCGATGCTTATGCGTTGAAACTGAATTGCGGGCTCGTGACTCTGAGCGCCTGTGAAACGGGCATGAATACAGTTGCTCCCGGCGACGAGCTGATGGGGCTAACGCGCGGGTTTTTCTCGGCTGGATCGCCTACGGTCATGATGAGTCTCTGGACCGTAGACGATGCTGCGACTACGGAGTTGATGGTCGAGTTCTATCGTGAACTCGCGAATACGAAGTCCCCCGCGACTGCGCTCCGGTTTGCGCAAATTAAATTGATGGAGCAGCGGCCGCATCCCTTTTTCTGGTCACCCTTTATCGTTGTGGGACGTTGGTGAACGGGTGCCGACACGGTGAGTTACGACGCGGAAGAATTGGCAAGACGACCGGTTTTGTTTTATCTTCTCCGCGAGCAAGTTTCTCTCCTGCACTCCTAAAGCTGTCGATTTAAGAGGACTAGTCTGGTGCGTCGAGTTGTCACTTTTTTAGCGCTGTTGCTGCTTGCGGCTTATTTCCTGCTCGACGTGCGCACGACTGCCGTCTCTACGGCTGACGACGGTGACGATTTTGTTCCCGGCGAGGTTGTCGTACAGCTTGCCTCGTCATCAGACCTGCCGGAAATTGCAGCACGATATTCGCTGGATCCCACTCCACTCGATCAATTTGGTTCCAGACCGATCTTCAGACTCCGCATCCTGGGAAACGCCTCCGTCGAGAATAGCGTGGACGCCCTGTCCAGCGATTCTCGTGTAGTTTTCGTCGAACCAAATTTCACAGCCACTCCGCCCGTTGGCGGCGGTAACACCTGGAGCGTCGGCAACACGTGGAGCGTAGGCGGCGACTACGGGAGCTTCGTCTCACAGTGGGCGCCCGAAAAGATCAACTTGCCTCTGGCTCATCAGGTGAACCAGGGTATTGGGCCAAATGGTCCAATCAAGATCGCGGTCCTCGATACCGGAATCGATCGCGATCACCCGGCGCTGGCGGGACGTCTGCTTCCCGGGTGGGACTTCGTCGACGACGATAACGATCCGAGCGAGGTCGGAGATCAGATTACTGGACCATACGGTCACGGCACGCACGTGGCCGGACTGATTGCTTTGGTTGCGCCGGAAGCGAAAATCATTCCTGTCAGAGTACTGGATCGATTCGGTGTAGGTAACGTTTGGGTGCTGGCCGAAGCTCTTGCTTATGCCGTGGATCCAGATGGCGATCCGAATACCGCAGATGGCGCCGACATAATCAATCTGAGTTTGTCCACTCGCCGACAAACGACAATGATCAGTAGTCTGCTGGAAAAGGCCTGTGGTGGTGATTCGAGTTTTCCGGTATCGGCAAGTCCTTATCTGGTGGTCGTGGCCGCTGCCGGGAATGACGGAGATACCACGGAACACTTCCCTGCCGCCGAAAACGTGGACGGTTTGATTGCGGTCGCAGCCTCAAATTCGCAGGACAGGCTTGCCTCCTTCTCGAGTCGAGGTTCATGGGTCCATGTGGCCGCGCCCGGGCAAGCCATTCTGAGTACTGTTCCGATGAGCCAGTATGCTACGTGGAGTGGGACGTCGATGGCAGCGCCGATAGTTGCGGCTGAGGCGGCGCTGGTTCGTGCAAGGTTTCCATATTTGTCGAACAAGGATCTCGTTCGTCACGTGAGGGAGATGTCGCAGAGGATGGACGGCGACGTCCAGTTCCGCGTTGACGCTGGCCTCGCGCTCACAACCTCGCCCGACGGTGATCCTTTACCGCTGCCAACCCCGTCACCCACGCCAACGCCGACTCCCACTCCGACCGCGACACCGACGCCAACGCCAACGCCGACCCCTGCACCCGCCAAACCGAGAAAACCGCGCCACTGAACTT
>CBFGMX010000014.1:0-53717 GCA_965649955.1 uncultured bacterium | reverse complement strand
CTTTTGTGCCTCTTTGCGGCTCCTTTTGTGCCTCTTTGCGGCACCGGTTAGAATCTTCGCCACACAATATGGATTACCCAAGGACCCTTCGCGAACTTAAAGCGAGCAGGTATCAAACCCTCTCGGTCAAAGACGAACTGCGCCTGAACCTGATTCGAAAGCTTCGGGCGGGACAAAAACTTTTTTCCGGCATCGTCGGTTACGACGAGACTGTCATTCCGCAACTCGTCAACGCAATCCTGTCGCGCCACAACATCATTCTCCTCGGACTGCGCGGACAGGCAAAAAGCCGCATCATCCGCCAGATCACTGAACTGTTCGACGAACGCATCCCGATCATCGCCGGCTCGGAAGTGAACGACGATCCGTTTCGTCCGATCTCCGCTTACGGACGGCGCATCCTGGGGCAACAAGGCGACATGACACCAATCGACTGGATCGATCGAGACGCCCGCTTCGTCGAGAAACTCGCGACGCCCGACGTTACAGTCGCCGACATCATTGGCGACGTTGATCCAATCAAAGCCGCCAAAGGCGGACACCTGCTTAGCGACGAACTGACGATTCACTACGGCCTGCTGCCGCGCGCAAACCGCGGCATCTTTGCGATCAACGAACTGCCCGACCTCGCCGGAAAGATTCAGGTCGCGCTCTTCAACATCATGCAGGAAGGCGACGTCCAGATTAAGGGTTATCCCGTACGTCTCCCGCTCGACGTGATGCTCCTGTTTTCAGCGAATCCGGAAGACTACACGGCCCGCGGAAAGATCATCTCTCCGCTCAAAGACCGCATCGGGTCCGAGATCACAACGCACTATCCGAAAGAATTGCCGGTGGCGGTCGAGATCACGCGCCAGGAAGCGTGGACGGACCGTTTCGAAGACAAGAACCGGATCGTAGTGCCCGACTTTATTCGTGAGGTCGTCGAACAGATCGCGTTTGAAGCACGCGAAGATAATCATGTCGACAAGCATTCCGGCGTTTCGCAGCGAATGCCGATCACGGTGATGGAGTCAGTGGTTTCAAATGCCGAACGGCGTTCACTGCTGACCGGCGAGGAGCCGATCGTTCCCCGTATTGCCGACATTTACGCGGCGATTCCGTCGATGACGGGGAAGATGGAGCTCGAGTACGAAGGAGAACAACTCGGCGCGAATCGCATCGCGCGCGATCTGATCAAGCGCGCGGCCGGCGAGATCTTTGAAGGCTACTTTGTCGGCATCGACTTCTCGCGCACAGTGCAATGGTTTGATGAAGGTAACAAACTGCTGCTCGCCGACACCGCCGCGGCCAACGAGTGCGTCGGTCTTATCGAAGCGGTTCCGGAGTTGTTGGAAGCGGCGTTGATTCCTTTCGAATTCGACCGGACAGACACCGCCCGGCTGGTGGCTGCATGTGAGCTGGTGCTCGAAGGCCTTTACGCACAAAACAAGATCAGCCGCAACGAAGAAGGCGGCTACACCGCCGTCACTAAAGCCCGAAAAGATCGCCGCGGAATGATCTACGACGACCTGACCGAAACGAGTAAGTACAGCTAAGTCGGACGCTCGCGCAACACCAGTGAAAAGAGATTTTTTTACATGAGTCTCCAACCGGCGGGACGGCAATCAGATAGGGATCTTAAGAACCGCGGCAAATGAAGTTCACGCGTTATTCCAAGTTCAAGGGTTTCGACGTCTTCGGCATTAACCTTGGCGAGTTGATGGACGGCATGGCCGACTCCTTACTCGACTCCGGCTACGACGACAACTATTACTGGACCCGCGAACGACGTCCCACCGACACCTCACTCGACGCGCTGCGACGCGCGCTACTCCAGGCGTTGCTTGATAAAGGCCTCGTCAGCGAACGACAAATCCAGGAGATGCTCGCCGAGAACCAAGGCAAGTACCAGGGTTCCCTACTCGAAGAGCTGTTGAATCAACTCATCGAACGACTCGTCGAAGAAGGCTATTTAACTCTTCGCGAACAAACCCAACAGACGCAACAGCAACACGGCAATGGCGGAAACGCCGAAGTCTCGGAACCGCTGCCACGCAACGTTCATTTCGAAATCACCGAAAAAGGCCTCGACTTTCTCGGTTACAAGACACTGCGAAACCTGCTCGGCAGCTTCGGCAAAAGCGCCGCTGGACGTCACGACACGACTTATCTTTCAACTGGAGTCGAAGCGGCTGCTGCGAGCAAACGTTACGAGTTTGGTGACACGATAAACCTCGACGTCAACGCAACGCTGCTTTCCGCCATTCAACGCGAAGGTCTGCAAGTGCCGCTCAATCTCGAGTACGGCGACTTGCACGTGCACCAGTGCGACTACCAATCATCGTGCGCAACCGTCGTGATGCTCGACTGTTCCCACTCAATGATTCTCTACGGCGAAGACCGCTTCACGCCTGCGAAGAAAGTCGCCCTCGCGATGTCACATCTGATTCGCACGCAGTATCCCGGCGACTCGCTAAAGGTCGTGCTGTTTCACGATGGGGCTGAAGAGTTACCGCTCGGCAAACTCGCTACGACGCACGTCGGCCCGTATCACACCAACACCGCCGAAGGTTTGCGGCTTTCCCGCCGCTTGTTGCAGGCGCAACGGAAAGAGATGAAGCAGATCGTCATGGTCACCGACGGCAAACCGACGGCGTGCTTCGTTGGCGAGAATCTCGCGCGTTTTGGCGCAAAACGCCCACAAAATCAAGGGCAAAGTTCAAACCCGACCCGCCGCCTTTACAAAAACTCGATGGGCGGCGACCCGCTCGTCATGGCCGAGACCTTCAAAGAAGTACAGGCCTGCCGCAAAGCCGGTATAATGATTAACACGTTTATGCTGGCGAGCGACTATTACCTCGTCGAATTTGTGAAGCAGATGACCGCCATGACCAATGGCAAGGCTTACTTCGCAAATCCGGGAAATCTGTCGCAGTTCGTATTAATCGATTTTCTCCGCAGAAGAACCCGACGAGTCAGATAACTGTTCGCGTTTTCTTGAACAGGGATTTCAACGCCATGCCGAACCGAACTCCGGGAGGGTCGCCTCAAAGAGCGCGCAAACGTCGCGTTTTTTTGCCCTACGCAATTCTGCTGCTGGGCCTCTGCTTCACCGTCCTCGTCTACTACTACTTCTCAAAACTGACGTACGAACAGGACCAGAGCCGCTTTCAGAAATCGGTCCAGGAGATCCAGGACAAGATCACACTTCGAGTGCAAACTTCCGTCGCGCTGTTGCGCGCGGGCACTGGCCTCTTCGCTGCGAGCAACGCCGTCGAGCGTGACGAGTTTGATCGGTTCGTTCAGCAGATCGAGTTGCGAAAAAATTATGGCGGCATCCACGGAATTGGTTTTTCGCGGCGGTTTTCTGCGGCAGAACTTCCGGATGTTGTCGCGGCGATGAGGCGCTCGGGCTATCCTGAATTTCGTGTGTGGCCCGAGTCTCCGAGACAGGAGTATCACTCGATCGTCTACCTGCAACCCCAGAACGCGCGAAACAGGATCGCGATGGGCTACGACATGTCCACGGATCCGGTTCGTCGTGCAGCAATGGAGAAGGCGCGCGATACGGGAGCGCCGGCCGCGTCAGGCCGCGTAACCCTGGTCCAGGAAAATACGGATCCGGGTAATTCGCAACCAGGTTTTCTTATCTACGCTCCCGTCTATCGACACGATGCGGCCATCTCGACGCAAGCCGGACTACGCAGCGCACTGCTGGGATTTGTTTACAGTCCTTATCGCCTCGACGAATTTCTCGCGCCGATTACGTTAGAAGAACACTTCGACGTGAGCTTTCAGGTTTTCGACGGCCCCGAACAAAAACCCGAGAACCTGATGTTCGACTCACACGATGCGGATCCGTCGTATGAGCCTCGCTTCACATTCCTGGGAAACGAAGACGTCGCCGGCCGCACCTGGACCATCGCTTACGCAACGAAGCCGTCGTTTGAAGCAGCCTCGAACCAGCCCTTTCTCAAATACACGCTCATCGTCGGAACGCTTCTCAGCCTGCTATTTTTTGCCGTCAGTCGCGCGCAAGTGCTCGCGCGGATGAGCGCGGAGCGGGCCGCCGCGGATCTCAAAGAGTCGGAGTCGACTGTTAGAAAAACACTTGCGGAACGTGAACAGGTCGAAAACGCGTTGCGCGAAGCGGACCACCGCGCGCTGCTCGAATACGAACGGCTGCTGGAGAGGATCTCGTTGTTGGCCCAGGCACTGGGCACGGCGCGGGAGTTGAATGCGATCTTTCGAGCGCTGCGTGAGTTCACCGACGTTTCTGTCCCGTGCGACGGGTTCTTTGTGTCACTTTACGACTCGGTGCGCGACGTTCGTACCGCGTGTTACGGCTGGGGCGACGGCGCCGAAGTTGACGTTTCCGAATTGCCGCCCATGCCCGTTACGGCGCATGGACCGAACAGTCGCGCCGTGCGCACAGGCCAGGTCGTCATCACCAACAACTATATGCAGGTTCAACGAGGACATCCGACTGTTGTCGTTGGTCCTGACAATGGCTTGCGACCCGAGACGTCGATGGCGGTGCCGATGGCCGTGATGGGCCGCATCATCGGCACGATTGAAGTGCAAAGTTACACGCAGGGCGTCTACCGTCCTGAACACGTTACTGCGATGAGCATGGCGGCGAACCTGACGGCAGTCGCGATCGAGAATGTCCGGCTGTTGAAACTCGAACGCACCGCGCGACAGGCGGCGGAGGAGTCGAACCGTTTGAAGGACGAGTTTCTCGCCACCGTCTCCCACGAGCTGCGCACGCCGCTTACCGCGATTCTGGGTTGGTCCAGGTTGCTCGAGGATGGCTCAGTTGACGAGGTGGTAAGCAAACAAGCGATCGAAACCATCTGTCGCAACGCAAAGGCGCAGGCGCAGATCGTCGACGACATACTCGACGTGTCGCGCATCATCACCGGAAATCTCTATCTCGATCTTCATCCGGTGGAACTCGGTCCCGTCGTCCGAAATGCGATCAACGTGGTTCGTCCGACGGCGGACGCGAAAGGGATCAAGATCGATACTCGACTTCATTCGACACGGGCAATGGTTTCCGGTGATGCAAATCGTTTGCAGCAGGTGATCTGGAATTTGTTGTCAAACGCGGTGAAGTTTACGAGCAGCGGTGGGCGCGTGAGTGTGAAGCTGTCACAGATCAGGTCGGCGGTCGAAATCACTGTCAGCGATACGGGGCAGGGCATCAGCCGCGAGTTCATGCCGTACGTTTTCGATCGCTTTCGTCAGGCTGACAGCACAACCACGCGACATCACGGCGGTTTGGGACTTGGGCTCGCAATTGCTCGTCATCTCGTCGAGATTCACGGCGGTACGATCAAAGCGGAAAGTGCCGGCGAAGGCCGCGGCGCGACGTTTACGATCAAATTGCCCGTAATCGAAGCGGCAGTGAAACCCGCCACAACGTTTGTCGATACTCGCGAACAGGACGTCCCGGTGGTCGCACCGCAATTGCTCTCGGGCGTCAACGTCCTGCTGGTCGACGACGACTCCGACACTCTCAAGCTTATGACGACGGCCCTGACGAGAAGACACGCCACTGTGACTGCGGTATCTTCTGCTGGTGAAGCAATCAAGGCGATCCGGCAGCGGCGGCCTGACGTATTGGTGTCAGACATCGCAATGCCGGACGAAGACGGATACGGATTGATCGAAAAGATCCGCTCGCTCGAGGAGGGCGAATCGGACAGCATTCCGGCCGTGGCGATTACGGCGTACGCAAAGGAAGAGGATCGCGAAAAGGCGTTGTCGTCAGGTTTTCAGATCTACCTGGCGAAGCCGGTGGAATTGACGGAGCTGATTTCCGTCGTCGCGCGCGCGGCGCGCAGAGATTTCTGAAACGCATGACAACAACACGCATCGACGACATTCAGTTGGCTTACGACGATGTAGGAATAGGGCCCGCGGTTGTGTTGATACACGGCTATCCGTTTAATCGTTCACTTTGGAACGAACAGACGGAAGCGTTGAGCAGCAGGTATCGCGTCGTCACTCCGGATCTGCGGGGTTTTGGAGAGAGCGATAGCTCTGAAGGACCGGCAACGATGGACCGGATGGCCCAGGATGTCGTCAAACTCATGGACCACATCGGTATCGATCAGGCGGTGATTGCCGGACTGTCGATGGGCGGCTACGTCGCCCTGGCTTTCATAAAACAGTTTCCCTCACGCGTGCGGGCGTTGGTCCTTGCTGACACGCGCGCGCAAGCTGATACCGAAGAGGCAAAGCAAACGCGGTCTCAACAAGCCGAAAAGGCGCTCGCGGAAGGCATGGCAGGCATCGCTGACGGTATGTTACCGAAGTTGCTGACCCCGGAAACCGTAAGCAAACGGCCCGAAGTGGTGAAGCGCGTGCGTGACATGATGTTGAAGACGAAGCCGCAGGGCGCAGCGTCCGCCTTGTTGGGCATGGCCGAGCGTGACGATCAAACTGAGTTCATTTCGACGATAGCCGTGCCGACCATGATTCTCGTCGGACGGGAAGACGCGATCACTCCGGTGGCCGATAGCGAGCAGATGAAGTCGAAGATTGCGCCCTCGCATTTAGTAGTCATCGAGAACGCCGGGCACGTCTCAAATCTTGAACAACCGGAAGGGTTCAACTTCGCTTTGCTGAAATTTCTCGAAAGAGTGTTCGCCTGATTCGATGCCGAGCCACAGGAAATTCACGATTGAAGAGCGTGTGCGGTGGGGTGACGTTGACGCCGCACGCATCATTTTCTACGGCGCGTACATTCGCTTCTTTGAATACGCCGAGACCGAACTGTTTCGCGAAGTTGGTCTTCAGTATGGCGTGATGTTCGACGAGTTGGGGGTCTGGCTGCCGCGTGTACATCTCGAATGTGACTTCCACCGAGCTGCTCGACTTGACGATCTGTTGGAAGTAAGCGTTTTTGTTGGACGTTTCGGCACGAAGTCGATGCGACTCAATTTTGAAGTCAGGCGCAAAGACGAAGCGGAACTGATCGCCACTGCGCATTTCGTGCTGGCCGCGGTAAAACAGAATACGTTCGAGACTGTGCCGATCCCCGCCGAATTGCGCGAACGACTCGCGCCATACGCCGCCGAACCATGAGCATGACGACCGATACTACTACTCTGGAAGCACTCGACGAGAAACGAGTAGAGCGCGATCCAATCAAGCAGTTTCAACTCTGGCTTGACGACGCGATCGCAGCGAAGCTGCCGTTGCCCGAAGCGATGAACCTTGCAACCGCGACACCCGAAGGTCGACCATCGGCACGAGTGGTGTTGTTGAAACAAGTCGACCCGGATGGTTTCGTTTTCTTCACTAATTATCACAGCGCCAAAGCCGTGGAACTCGAAAGCAATCCGTACGCGGCGTTGGTGTTTTACTGGAGTCCGCTGGAGCGGCAGGTGCGGGTCGAAGGTAAAGTCGAGCGAACGTCTGCGGAGGAGTCCGAGTTATATTTTCGGACTCGGCCGCGCGAGAGTCAGATAGGCGCCTGGGCCTCGCCGCAGAGCAGCGTCATCCCCACACGCGAAGTGCTCGAACAACGGGCGCGTGAGCTGGAAGAATACTATCGCGATCGCGAGGTTGAGTGTCCGGGACACTGGGGCGGTTATCGTCTGCGTCCGGACAAGATCGAGTTTTGGAAAGGACGGCCGGGTAGGCTCCATGATCGCATACTGTATGAACTAATGTCCGATGGCTCGTGGGCCATCAAACGTCTCGCGCCGTAACCGCTACCCCCGCATTTTGATCAACGTAAACCCGATTATCCTCATCTCGTCGCCTTCACGAATCACCGCGTAATCGTCTATCTGGTAGTACTTGGCGTCCAGCGGCAACACCCGTCCTCTGCTGTACGCGGTAATAGGTTGAATTACGTGATTGGGCGGCTCGAGCGGTTTGGAAAGGTACGCTCTAAATTCTCTAATTCGATCGGCTACGAAAGCATTTTTCGCGGCGAGCTGGTCAAAATGCGTGCGTAGCGTCGCCACGTCCTCCTTGAGTTGAACGGCGTACGTTCTAAGGTCTTTGGCTTCCTTTGGAGGCCGCCGATCTAACATCTGTTTAATCTCCGGCGGAAACAACTCCGCCTCCCTCGCGTCCCCTGAAAAGAGCAGCGGCACAATTAACACAAAGAGCTGCATTCGGTCCTTGTAGATTCCAACAAGCGTCGCGTCGTCGACCTCCGCGAGATCTGCCCTCGCGATCTCGCTTTCCGCGATCGCAATCTCCCGCCGGCGCGCCGGATCTTTCGTGAATGTTGCTTCAAACGCGCGATCGAAATCGAACTTTTCCGCCAGCAGTCGCCGAAACTCCGCACACACCCGGTACGCCTCGACGACTTCCGGCCGCTGCTTCACCGGTTTCCGTTGCCTCACTGGCTTCGATCTTGTTTGGCCCAACACATTTGCGAAAACAACGAGGCAAACAAAGACTGCGAGATACTTCTTCATCGTATTTATACTGGCCGAAACGCGCTCTTAATGAGTTTCCTCTTCAAATCAACGTAACCCTGCTGCCCTGCGACCAGGTCACCCAGCACCCGTTTCACACCTTGATGCCCGCGCGCGAATTCAATCATGCGCTCCGTAAAAGGCGCGCCCCAGAAGTTTCCATAGAACCGGCGCCGCATCTGCGCGGCTCGACTCAGGTCCGCGCCGAAGTCTTCGCGCCAGCGTCCTTCGTACGTCAACGGTTGTCCGTTTAGGTAAGCTTCCGCAAACAACTCCGCTGAACGTAACGCGTAATAGATACCTTCGCCGGTGACGGGGTCGGCGAAGCCCGCCGCGTCGCCGAGCAGCGCCCAATCGGCGCCACAAACTTTTCTCGTGTCCCAGGTTTTTGCGGCCAGCCCGGGAATGCGCGCGGCGTAACGTTCCGCCGTTTTGCCCAAGTGCTCGCGCACGCGCGTCGCTGCAGGCGTTTGTTGCCCGTTTTTCCAGAACCTCGCTTTGGTACCCTCACGTTGCTGGTAGTAACCGACCATAAAGCGCCAGAGCAGATCGTCGAGTGGTTGATGTTCGAATGCATCCTGCGTCGTGGCGATGCCAAACGAGATGTGATCCGGCCGGGGAAACGCCCACGCGTAGCCAACCCAACGCGGGAGAAAGGCGACGACCGTAGGTACGATTTCGCTTACGGGCAACGGTGCGCGATATCCAAACGCCACTTCCATGTCCGACGGAGGCAATGGACCAGCGAGCATTTTTGCAATCCCGCTGTTGGCTCCGTCCGCGCCTACGAGCATCGAACCGGTCCATTCGCCGCCGTTGTCGTTTCGCAAACGCCATCGCTTCTCAATTCGCCTCGCTCTGCGTACTGAGATCTTTTCAGAAATGATGTGCGCACCGGCGTCGCGAGCGCGGTCGCGCAGGTAAGAATCGAAAACGACGCGCGAGTAAATCGCGAATGGTTCGTCGAGCTGGAGGTGGAGTTTCTTGCCGGAAGGTGAATAGAGATCGAGTTCGTTGATCGTTCGTCCGGCGGCGTTGAGTAGTTGCGGCCATGCTTTCAACGCTTTCGCTGTCACGCCACCGCCGCAGGCTTTCGGCGTACCCTCGGGACGTCCGTCGAACAGCGCGACCTTCGCGCCGCGTTTGGCCAGCAACTCCGCTGCGAACGATCCCGCGGGACCGGCGCCGATTATTAACACATCAAACGGTTTCATTAGGGACACAGATGACGATAGAATATCAGCCGTTCCCGTCAAACTCCGAAGGCCGCGCAATGACCAACCGACGCTTTCTAGTGTTTTCCGGCATTGCACCCCATCCGCCAATCATGGTGCCTGAGGTTGGACGCGAGTCCATCGCCGGCGTGCACGCGTCCATTGATGCAATGGCTGAACTCACGAGACGCGTAATGGAAGCAGGTGCGGAGTCTATCATTCTCATTTCGCCGCATGCGCGTCTCGAGGTCGATTCATTTGTGGCGTACGAAGGACCGAACATCTACGGTGACTTTTCAAACTTCCACGCGCCGGATACTGAGTTTTCAGTGCGCGTCGACGACGAGTTGCTGACTGCAATTACACGCTCTGCTGCGTCGCAAAACTACCGCGTTTCGCCGCTCGTCGACGAGATGCTCGATCACGGCACCGCAGTGCCGCTCTATTTCCTGCTTAGCAATGGTTGGGAGGGACGCGTCGTTGCGCTTGGCTATAGTTTCTTGTCCAACAACGATCACATTCGTTTCGGATCGTGCATTGCGAAAGCAGTGGACCAGGTGGGACGTCGAGTGGCGTTCATCGCCAGCGGCGACTTGAGTCATCGTCTCAAACCGGAAGCTCCTGCGGGATACAACCCGTCTGCTCACTATTTCGACGAAGAAGTAGTCAACGCACTGCGTACCAATTCGCCGGAACGGATCGTCGACATAGACCACGGTTTACGCCGGCTCGCCGGTGAATGCGGTTATCGATCGATGCTGGTGGCAATCGGCGCCGCTGCGGAACTGCCGTTGAATTGCGATGTGATGAGTTATGAGGCGCCGTTTGGTGTCGGGTACATGGTGGCGCAGTTAACCAGCACGCCTGCTGCCCCGACAGGCGAGAGACCTGAAGACTTGCCCGCTCTCGCTCGCCGCGCGGTCGAAACTTTTACGTCGACCGGTGAGATCATGGAGCCGTTCATTTCGCAAGAGGGACTGCTCGCGGCACGTGCGCCGTGTTTCGTGTGTCTCAAGAAGCGCGACGGTGAGTTGCGTGGGTGTATTGGGACGATCGAAGCGACGAAAGACACGTTGGCCCAGGAGATTGTCGCCAACGCGATCAGCGCCGCTACAAACGATCCAAGGTTCAAGCCCGTGAGAAAAAGCGAACTCGCCGATCTCACTTATTCAGTCGACGTGTTGCTGCCGGCGGAGCCCACCGTAATGGAAGAACTCGATCCGTCGACCTACGGTGTGATTGTGGAGGACGAGAGCCAGGCGCTACGCGGTTTGCTGCTTCCGGATATTCCTGGAGTCGAAACGGCGCAGCAACAGGTCGAGATAGCAAAAAGAAAAGCCGGCATTTCAGACGAAACGCCGGTCAAGCTCTCGCGGTTCAAGGTTGAGCGCTACCGAGAACGTAAACACTGAAGGAAAACACGGATTACTGCGGCGTGTACCTTAGACGTCCAGGTTTCGCACGTCGAGCGCGTTGTCTTCGATGAACTTGCGCCGCGGCTCCACAGCGTCGCCCATGAGCACGGTAAAGATCGAGTCAGTCTCGATGGCATCGTCGATCCTCACTTCAAGCAGCGTGCGTTTCTCGGGGTTCATCGTCGTTTCCCATAGCTGCTCCGGATTCATCTCACCCAGCCCTTTGTAACGCTGAATCGACAGATCTTTCTTCGCAGCCGCCAGCACTTTGTCGAGCAACGCCTCCCGCGTCGGCACTTCCTCGCTCGCGCCGTTCGCGCCCGAAATAAACGGACCAGCCAGCGTGTCTTCGAGCGTCATGAACAGCTCGACCGCTTTTTGAAACTCGACATAGCTGGCCAGATTCCAATCGATCATGACATCGGCGCCCGACGCGGCCACTGTCTCGATCTCCCAGAGGCCATGCTCCTCGTCGGTATTCAACTCAGTCGTGTAGTGCGCCTTCTCCATGGCCGTCTGAACCTTAGCCATCAGATCTCCGTCCTCAAAGACTTTGCGGAGCGTCTGCCCATCCTTCCGCATCACGCCCTTGCGTCCGCCGAGCGCCTGGAGCAAGACGTTCAGCAACGTCGCGTCCCCGGCGAGACGTCTCGCGGCGCGCTCAAAGTAATTTTTAAAATCGACGGTCCGCTCCAAGGCCTTAGCCAGGTCACGGCCTTCGATTGGTTGACCTGTACCGGCGGATTTGACGCTGATATCGTTCGTCGCCTGCCGCATGAGATAGCGGAACATCGACCCTTCGTCCTTGATGTACTCCTCCTTCTTACCCCGCTTTACTTTGAACAATGGCGGCTGGGCAATGAAGACGTGCCCGCGTTCCACCAGTTCAGGCATCTGACGGTAGAAGAAGGTCAGCAACAGGGTCCGGATGTGCGACCCGTCGACGTCGGCGTCCGTCATCAGGATGATCTTGTGATACCTGAGCTTGCCGATGTCGAAATCGTCTTTGCCGATGCCGGTGCCGAGCGCGGTGATCAGCGACTTGATTTCGCTGTGTCCGAGCATTTTGTCGAACCGCGCTTTTTCGACGTTCAAAATCTTGCCCTTCAGAGGAAGTATCGCCTGGTTCTTCCGGTCGCGGCCCTGTTTGGCGGAGCCGCCGGCCGAATCGCCCTCGACGATGTAGATCTCGGACAACTGCGGATCGCGTTCCTGGCAGTCGGCGAGTTTACCCGGCAGCATCCCTCCACCGAGCGCGCCTTTGCGAACGATTTCGCGCGCCTTGCGAGCGGCTTCGCGAGCGCGGGCGGCGTCCAGTGCCTTCCCGACGATCTTTCGCGCCACAGGCGGATTCTGCTCAAAAAACTCCGTCAGACGATCGTTCAAGAACGACTCGACCGCGCCCTTCACGTCGGAATTCAGTTTTCCCTTTGTCTGTCCTTCGAACTGCGGCTGCGGCAACTTCACCGAGATCACCGCTACCAGCCCTTCGCGCACGTCGTCTCCGGTCAACGAGCTTTTGAAGTTCTTTGCCAGTCCGGACGACTGCGCATAAGCATTGATGGTACGTGTGAACGACGACCGGAACCCCGACAAGTGCGTGCCCCCGTCAACCGTGTTGATGTTGTTGGCGAACGAGTAGACCTTTTCGTCGTAGCCGTCGTTGTACTGAATGGCCACTTCGATCGAGAGGTTCTCGGATTCACGTTCGAAGTAGATCGGCTTGTCGTGAAGCGTGGTCTTGTTCTTGTTCAGGTGCTTGACGAACTCGGCAATCCCACCCTTGTAGTAGAACTCGTGCGAACGCTCAGGCTCTTCGCGTTCGTCCTTTATCGTGATTCGAATACCTTTGTTCAGAAACGCCTTCTCGCGCAGCCGTTCGGAAAGCTTGTCGAAACTGAACGCCGTTTCGGTGAAGATCTGCGAATCAGGACGAAACGTGATCTTCGTTCCCCGTTTGCGCGTCTTGCCGGTCTGTTTCAGCGGCGCAACAGGAATGCCTCGCTTGTACTCCTGTTCGTAAGTCTTTCCGTCGCGCCAGATCTCGAGGTGCAGATGTTCGGAGAGGAAGTTTACGCAGGATACGCCTACGCCATGCAGTCCGCCGGACACCTTGTAAGCATTTGAGTCGAACTTGCCGCCGGCGTGAAGCTTTGTCATCACCACTTCCGCAGCGGAACGACGTTCTTTTTTGATCTCGTCGACGGGGATGCCACGACCGTTGTCAATGACGGTCACAGAGTTGTCCAGGTGAATGGCGACCTCTACGGTGTCGCAAAAACCCGCGAGTGCTTCGTCGATGGAATTATCGACGACTTCGTAAACGATGTGATGGAGACCAATCTCGCCCGTCGATCCGATGTACATGGCGGGTCGCTTGCGGACAGCGTCGCGGCCCTCGAGGATCGTGATCGATGACGAGTCGTAAGCTGATCCTTTTTTGTTGATGGTTGGTCCTTTCGGATCGTTTGGTTCTGTTGGTCCTACTGTTGACAAGCTCTTTCTCCTAACTGCGCTAACCCACGACTAAACGAGGGTCGAGCCGGCCGAAGCCAGGTCAGATCGCGCCTGACTGCTCCGGACTCTGCCCTCCGCAATCTCATAGACATTCGCCCTTGAAAAGAAACCTTCGACGTGATTCCGCTTTGAGGTCGTAATGAAGGTCTGTGTGCGATTTTCAAGGTATTCCAGAAGGTGCGTAATCCTTTTCTCGTCCAGTTCCGCATCGACATCGTCGACGATGAAAACCGGATGGTCATCCGCAGCCAAATTATACAACGAAATTGCCGCTAAGTCTAATATTAACAATGCGCTACGTTGCTGTCCGGAGCTTCCGTAGGCACGGATTTCCCGCCCGTCCAGGTGGATGTCCAAATCGTCCCGATGCGGCCCGATCAGAGCGTGTCCGGCGGCCACTTCCGCGACGAGCCTGAGAGACAGTCTCGACCGCAAAACCGACTCGTAATCGTTCAGATCTCCCTTGCCTTCAAGCGAAGAAACATAGCGTGTTGTAACGTCTCGTCGTTCGAAGAGTTGGCGCTCGAGTACGCCATTTAGACCCGCTACATATTCCTCGCGCTCACGATGAATTTCGGCTCCGAGTATTGCTAACTGTTCATTCCATGGGCCGATCAGGTCTTCGGTCTTGTCGAGCGAAAATTCGTTTTCGTTAGCTGCCTGGAGGACTTTGTTCTTCTGCTTGATGACGCGGTTGTAGTCGGCAATCGTTTTCAGATACGCGGGACGCATCGATGAGATACCGCGATCGAGGAAACGTCTGCGTGCTTCAGGTGTGCCGCGCACCACTTCCAAATCACTTGCGGTGAATGAGAAGACTTGCAGTTGTGTTAAGTAGCGCGTGAGGGGTTCGCGTTTTGAATTGACGAAGATGGTCTTTGAGTTGTCGTGAAGCGTTACCTGTAGATCTCTTTCGACACCAACGCCGGGCTCAGTGCCACTGGTGACCTTGCCTCTAACGACTGCGATCGGTTCACCGAATCTGATCGCTTCCTGAAGACGCTGCGTGCGAAACGATTTTGTTCGCGCGAGGAGATAGATCGCTTCAAGCCAATTGGTCTTCCCCTGTCCGTTGTTGCCATAAATGATGTTGAGCTTTGGTCCCCAAACGATCTTTCCACTCAGGTTCCTGAAGTTAGTCGCTTCAATTTCAGCGAGCAGCATTCAGCGATAGTAGCACAGGGATTTGTGCGTCCGAGGATTCGGAATGGTTGTTGATTCAAGAGTAGAGCATGGGCCGAACGTAAATATAGTTGGCATGAAATCCAACGTCCCAGGCCTCGTAATAGGTATCGGCGCGGAGAGTTGGAAAAGGATCGTAAATGTACAGCCATTCCTTACCGCTACCTTCAATCAAAAATCCGCAACAAGCGCGAGCATGACCGAGGCCCCCCGTCCGGAATGGCCGGTTTTCGTAAATCTCCACCTTCGCCTCTTCAAAGCTGGCATCCGTATCAAGCAGGCCCTCGAATGCATCGAGAGTGAGGGAGGGAATTGCCGCCACCTGATCTTCAGGGGTTGCGCCGACGTTGAACACAATGCCCATAGCCGTGGCGATTTCGTCCTGCGTCTTCACGATTGAGTGCTGTTCGAGAATCATTTGCGCCGTTGCAGCTGCACAAAAGAAACTATTCTGTTGGGGTCTCTTTTCCAATTCCGGATTTGTCGTGCATGTCTCCTGAATTGTTCCTCCGGCAGCTGCGATTACGCCCGGCAAGTCATCGACACGCTCAGGAATGTCGGGCACGTTGTTGAGCGAATTAACGTTACGTTTCCACAGAAACCGCAGGTGAGGAATGTTGGCCGCCGTGACCGTGTCGTAAGGCGACCACATCACCCTCGCTGATTCCGCGGGAGATTCGATCACCTCCGTGGAGCGTTCGACGACTGGCACTATCAACAAATCCCACAAATCAACGATGCACCTCTTAGTAGGATCCTTTGGCGAGAAGCACATTATTCCAAGCTTGGGATAGTTGTAACAAATGAGCCGCACCGTCGACTCGTGGTCCACCATAACGGGCTCCAGATCCGGCGTGTGCTGAATGAGGGCCACCGCCTTCTTTATCAGGCCATCGAGGTTCATCACCGGTCCTGCTCGAACCGACCAAACGGGACTACGAAGCAGATCGCTCGCCGCAGTGCGTACTCTCAATTCGTTCCCACCCTTCAGCGGTAGCGTTTGGTCGTAAAACAACAACAGGCCGTGAATGTCGTATATGCGGCGAGTCGTCCAATTGAAGAACGGCCGATCCTGCACGAACGACTCGTCGCCAAACGCATCCAGGGTAAACAACGCCTTGCTGGGTGCCAGCCTCTTATGACGTCGACCGCGAGAGTCTGTCTTTCTGGTGCCGAGTCCGAGGAAAGGCAGGAGCTGGCGCGAAGCCCTTAGCTTCGATACTTCTTCTTCTATGAACTCCGGCATGAAATCGAGGGTTGGCATGCTTGTCTCCCGTCAACAACTACGATCAATCATTCGGTGGTTCGTCAAGCCTGATAACCTGGCACGGAATCGTTGGCGTTCCTCTGTCGAAAGCTCCTATCGTCTCGCGAATCGTTGTAAAGGTGAACCGTTGGGCAGGCGGAACGTCCAGGACTTTGTAATACTCGGCCAGTTCGTCGTGGCCTATTGCAACCGCCGGATCGATAAAGAGCGGGGTGTTTTCAACATACACTTCGTGAACACCGTTTTGCGGCGGCTTATCAAGCGGCAACACTTGTTCTTGAGTGCCGTCGTGCCAGGTCAAAACCAGCGTCTGAGTTGGATTGAGAAACGCACTTACGCGAGCGATTGCGCCAATTCTTCTGAAGTCCGCTGGATTCTGTCCTGCGAGCTTTCTGACAAATCTCAAACCCGCGGGCGCCCTCAATCCGGTACGGAAGAAGTATTCGCCGTCCAGAAGCCGGATCACATGCTGGCGGTTGTTAAAGAGGGGGCACACCACGTTTGTGTTATGAAAAAGCGCACCCTCCAAATTGAGGATCCACCGGAAATCGTCGGGCGGGGCTCCAACTCCAGTTTGGTGGTTGGGCGACGTCTCGCCTACACATTTCCAGGCCGCACGGGTGTCGGACTGAGGGTTAATCTGGATCGTCATTCCTTCGGGCTGTCTGAAGTGCAACGGGCCCCAATGCCTCATGTGAATGACGTCAGGTTGGCCCGGAACCCTCGTGCGTGCCTCGATCGAAAGCACATGGTTAAGAGCGAGCGGGTTAACGGCTATCTCGCAGCCCGTCCCATCCGATTGCATCAGTAGTTGGCCATGGAAAATGATTTCCACGTCGGGTGTACGAGTCGGGAGCGTACTGAGCCTTCTTTCCTGAAATGGCATGTTTCTTCCTCCAATAGCTCTGGGGCAATGATGTTTGGGTTGAAGCCTCTGAATCTATATGCAAAAAGACCGTCTTCTGTGTCTTAAAAATTCGCGTAGCGGCCGATTACAGTGAAGGCCGCCCAGTAGTAGGGATGATGAAGACGTTTGTAGTCGTCGTTAAGAATGTCGGTCTGCGCCTGCTGAAGAGCGTGAGCAGTCGTAAACTTGTCTTCCTTCCTATGGCGATGAAACGCCGTCATCAGCCGTTCGCTGCTCGAGGAATCCACCGGCCAAAGCGTTGCCACGACCAGCGGAACACGCGACGCCAAGAACGGCCGCGCCACGCTCACAGCGCCCTCACCACTGTATTGCTGTTCGATCGCAGTCTGACACGCCGAAAGCACAACCAGGCGCATGTGCGCCAAATCCATCTTGTAGATCTCGTGGATCTGTAAAAGTCCGTCGTCAGCGTTATCTGTGAATTTTGAAGGCGGCGTCAGTATCATCTTCGAGTAAAGACTGTGGCGCTCATCGACCACGTAATGGAGTGCGAAATGGGCGACGTTTGACTTCTGAATCCCGTTTCTGACGGCCTGTTCGGTAGCGTTTCGGTCGAGCAACGCTCCGTAGGACGGTTTGTACAACTTCGCAATCGTCTGGGCCTCGTCACGCGCTGCCGGCAACCGCTGAAGCGACGGAAACGCGCCAGGATCGAATGTTGGGTTCCCAACGCTGAGAATCCGCTCCTCGGCTTCCTCGGAATACGGACTACTCGACTTCAAACTCTCCAGGAAAATGCTCGAACTGGGCGCCAGTTGAATTCTGAATTTCCTGACCAGGTATTCATCACCGGACTCGGAGACTAACGCGCCGAACGGAAGGTAATGCAGCGCCTTATCGGGGACGATGCAGGTCAACTTGTTTGGATCCAACAGCGACGCGATCGGAGCGATCAGCAGTTGATACAACTGTTTCGCATCGCTCATGAACGACGTGTCCGAATCTCCTGGCAAGGTGCCGACCGCCTTCACGAATCTGCGTACCCGTTCGCCGAGTTCGCGAGAACTGACGCGCTTCTCTTGCGGCGTGATCTGTTTTCCTTTGACGACCCAGATCAACAGCTTGTCTTCGAGAACAGCGTACTGAACGATCTGTGCGTCGTCAGGCGTCTCGAGTTTTATTTCCGCCACCGAGAGCGGCTCGCCGGTTGATGACAAACGCCTTTCGACGTCGTCATCCGGTGGTTCATCGAGAAAGTTCTTCCGCATTGCGTCAAGCAACGATCGCCCGCGGCTTAACTCGGAGTACTTGAACGCCAGCTCGGCGTCCCTCTTTCTGGACCAGGCGAAATCCATCGCGAGGTCGTACACGCTTTGTTCGACGTTGAAGAATGTGTGGCGTTGGCTTTCGCGTTTGAGACTGGCGCGATAGGTGTCGAACAACTGAAGGACCGAATTTAATTCCGCTTCCGTTGCTGCGTCGTTGCCCTTAGCGAGGTACAACAAGAGCCGGCCTTTGCGCGCCGGGTAGGTGAAATACGGATACTTTATTTGTTCGTACAACTGGATCGAGCGATCGTAGGAGGCGAGCGCGTTGTCATACTGGCCAGCCTCGCGAAAAATGTCTCCCGCGTGAAGCGAGGTTGTAGCCATCATCTCGCTACCGCTGTCCTGGTCTTCGAGTCGCCGTCCACTTTCAAAGGCAAGATTTATGTTGGTCAAAGCGGCGTCGTAGTTTTTCAAACGCGCGTACGTTAGGGCGAGGTAGTCGTAAGAGCGCGAGATGATCAGAGGCCGCTCCGGCTTCAGATCGACCGCCAGGCGCAATGCTTCTTTCTGGTATTCGAGTGCGGCCTCGTGTATTCCCATCGCGGCAAGGTTCTGCGCGATTCCCGTGACGACGCCCCACCGCTGCAAAGGTTCGACGCCTGTATCGCGAGTCATCAGTACGGCACGATGAACATAGGGCCACGATTGTCTTAGGTCGTTCAGAGACCGGTATTGATCTGTCAGCATAAGCAGGGCGTTCAACATGCCGACCGTGTCGCCCATCTGTTCCGTTTGGCGCAGCGCCTGGCGCGCATAATCGATCGACTGAGAATAGTCGTTGTAAGTGAGTCGAATGCTCGCCGTGCGGTAAATACTTTGATTAAAAAGCCACTTGTAGTTACTGCGCTCTGTTACTTCGCGAAGTTCGGTGAAGATTTCTTCACTCTTTTTCAAGTCGGGTTTCAGCCAGTAACAATGACCGATGCGGTACCTGGCCAGCGTTGCTTCGCCGTCGTTGCCGTTCTTCCGAAACGTTTGTTCCGCTTGTGAGTAGTAACCAAGCGCGTCATTCACGTGCGAACGAAGAAACAGATCGTACGCTTGCGACAACTGCGCTCTTGCGTGCGCAAACTCACGTCGCTGTTGTGGATTGGAGCGTTTGTAAACGCGCACTAAGTCCGAGGCATACGTATCGCCGCCGTTTTTCAACTCCAGGCTAGCCACGTACTCAAGCGCCGCGAGATTACTGTCCGCGGACGTGTTATCACCCTTGGCATCCGAGTCCAGATAAGCGTCAAGCAGTTCGTTGGTGATCGTGTTGCCGGCGGAAGAATAGTGCCGACGGACGACGTTCCACGCTGCTCCTTCATCGCCGCGTTTATACGCGTCAAGAAACTCCTGAACCGGTTGTTCGGGCTTTGATGTCGACTCAATACGTTGCTGCTCGATCTTTTGCAGTTCGTCCCGCGCCTCGTCTGCCCATTTCGAAGCGGAGTCCTTCTCGAGGTATTGACGCCAATCTTTTTCAGATTGTGGCAACAAACCCATTTCGCGAAACAGCAACGCCCGATTGAAAAGCGCTTCCTGGTTTGCGCCATCGAGTTCCAGAGCTTTGTTTAAATGAACAAGACTCGTCGCGAAGTCGATGTTCTCTTCACCCGAATCGCTTTGCTGGTTGCGAAATTTGCCTCGCTCGAGCAAAGCAACTCCGAGATCGCCGTGAACTCGAGGGTCATCCGGAGCCGCCGTCAGCGACCGTTGAAAATGATCGATTGCCTCGTCGAATCGACGTTGAGAGAGATAGTACTGCCCGATCGCCTGGAGAACCTTGGCGCCCGCATCTGTGGAACTCTTTGCAAGGATAATACTGGCTGCCAAATCCTTCTGGACAGCGTCGACTTTCGTTGTTCCGCCTCGGAGATCCCGCGCCGGCGCGTAGTTGAAGCCTGAAATGCGCGATTCGAATGGCCTTTCATCTCGATACGCACTGTGTAGCGCGCTCAATCCCTGGTCCAATGATGGTCCGGAGAAATAAGTCTTGATTGCGACCGCACCCACACCTATGGCAACAAATGCTATCGCCGCGGCGCGCAGATAAGTCGTACGTGATCTCGACCGCTCGCGCACCAGTTCATCTTTTCGTTTTTTCAGCGCGGCCGCGAACTTAAGTTTTTCGCGTCGATTCGTCGTCTTGAAAAAGTAACGCTCAGCCCGATCTCGATCATCAGACGTAAGTTCGTCTTCGAGATACTGATCGACAATCGTGTCGACCATCACGTCAAACTCTTCGCCGAATTCCGGATCACTCAATAGACGCAACTCAACCTGTTCTGCCTCGGTTTCCGTGAGGTCGTGAAGTAAATAGGCTCGAATCTGTTGCTGTTGTTCGTGGATTATGGCTGTCGCTCCTCACTGCTAGCTGTGCTCAGCCCCGGTCTCTTCAATAATGCTTCCCAGATCGGTTTTTGTTTTCGACTTAAACTTCTCGTGCATTTATCGACGCATTTTTCCAAGTTCGCTCTGATGTGATGAGCACGCGTACGCAAGGCGCCATCCGTGACGCCGAGGTCTTGCGCCATTCGCCGATGGTGCGCGATTTTGTCCTTACCTTCGTAAAGGTAGTAATCGAGTATCAGATCTCGTTTATCGATTGGAAGTATTTTAAGACAACCAACTAAGCAGTCGTACCTGTCACTCGAAACACTAATCACTTCAGGCTTTTCCGGGACAGTGTCAGTCGCGATCTCTTTGCGCCGCCTTGCCTCATGAGCCACGTTGCGCGCGACGGCGTAAAAATAGGCTACTGGCTCGCCTACATACGTACGGATCAGGTCGGGAATCTTCACCGTAACTCTGTTAATCGTTATGTCAGCAAGATCTTCCGCATCGTCAAAACCATTTGAGATAAAAATTCTGATTAACGAGATGCGTATGTGTTCATACTTGATTCCGGCCGTATCGCGGTCAGTATCCAGCCAGGATAGTAAGGTGTCGAATGATTGTTGTGAGATCGACAATTATTTCCACAGCGAGGTTTGGAGGAGCGCGTGAGGAAACGCTCTTCCGAAAATGAGTTTTTGCGTGATGCCGCTGAGGTGCTTTGGATCGTCAGATCCGCATTGGCATCACGATGTACTTGTACTCGTAATCGCCATTTTCCGACGGCTTTAGTTCCGCTTGAGAGTTGCCGTCTTTGAATTCAAACGCTACTTTCGCATCGCCAATTACGTTGAGAAACTCCTGCAAGTATTGAGCGTTAAAGCCGATGTCGGTAGCTTCGCCGGCGTAGTCGGTTTGGATCGTTTCGTTAGCTTCGCCCTCTTCGGCATTCTGTGAACTGATCACCAGTTGATTGGGCTCGAGATGAAAGCGAATTGCGTGCGATCTTTCATCAGCCATTAACGCCACGCGCCGGATGGCATGATTCAAAAGGCTGCTATTGAACTCCACTGACTTATCGTTGTTCTTGGGCATCACCATCTCGTAATTCGGAAACTGCCCGTACAACATCCTGGAGATCAACAGGCGTGGACCAATCTGGAAGTAGATGTGATTCTCATCCATACCCAAACTGATCTCTTCGTCAAATCCGGCGGTCAGTTTTGTCAGTTCGGCGAGGGTCTTGCGAGGAATAAGCGTGTCGATAGCGTCGTTGCCGTTCTTCGTGATGTTTTTCTTTTCGACGTAAGCAAGGCGGTGCCCGTCGGTAGTGACCATGCGAGCGCCGTTGTTATCGAGAATAAACTTCGCGCCGGATAGTGTGTAACGTGATTCTTCCTGAGTGATGGCGAAGATAGTGCGATCGATGAAAGTCTTGATCACGCCGGCGGGAAGTTTAGTCGGAGCTGATTTAAATGATGGAACTTCGGGAAACGCATCGCGCGCAACGCCAACCATCTTGAAACGCGCGCGATCGCATTTCACAGTCACCCATTCGTTCTCTTCCTTTTTGAAACTCACGGGTGCGTCAGGCAACAAGCGCGCGATCTCAAAAAGTTTTCGCGCTTGCACGCACATAGATCCCGGCGTGGTGATCTCTTCGGCGTCCATGTCGCAGCGAATCGTTACGTCGAGATCCGTGCCGGTGATTCTGATCGTACTTTCACCGACGGACTCGATGAGTATGTTTGAAAGAACCGGAATCGTGTTTTTCTTCTCAACGACTCCCTGAACGAAACCAAGTTCCTTTTGCAGGTTCTGCTTGCTAACGACGAATTGCATTTGCCATCTACTCCTTCAACTTTCCACAACGTTGCGCCACCGATTCTTCTTCTACCATTCAAAATATATATATGAAGATCTAGTAGTAGCAGTAGGGCCTGTGGATTTGTCGGAAAACGCCCTAACTCTAACACTCCAATTCACTTACGCATCCACAAGTGCCTGTGCAAGACTGTGGAAAAGCGCGGTCGATCTTCGGAAAAATCGGATTGCCACAAACATTAACATATTTCCACAAAACATCCTCTGTGGATTGTGAATAAAAACTTTTCGGTACGCTAGACTTGCAACGATTCGGATAGTTCGGTGATGAGTCGTTGCAGCGTTTCATCTGTTGCTACCAGCGACTCGATCTTCTCAACGGAGTGAATCACGGTCGTGTGATGTTTGCCGCCGAACGCGCGACCGATCTCTGGATAACTATGTTTCGTCAGGTGCTTGCACAAGTACATCGCAACCTGTCGCGGGTGCGAAATGTGCCGTGCATTATTTTTCGAGATCAGTTCCTCGCGTGTCAGTTTGTAAGTTGAGGCCACCAACTTTTGAATCTGTTGAATTGTGACGGCAGTCGACTCTTCCTCTTTGGCGATGTTTCGAATCGCATCCTGGGCCAGGGTTTTCGAAATAGGTTCGCCTCGCAGGGACGATATAGCGATTAAACGCACCAACGAACCTTCCAACTCGCGCACGTTGCTCTTCACACGGCTTGCTATAAACATCGCAACGTCATCCGGAATCGAAACGCCAATCAGATCGCCTTTTCGTTTCAGGATCGCGATCTTTGTTTCTAAGTCGGGCGGTTCGAGGTCCGCAATCAGGCCCCACTCAAAACGGGAATGTAGTCGTTCTTCGAGCGTCGGTATTTCGCGCGGCGGACAGTCAGAGCTGATTACGATCTGTTTCTGCTGATCGTACAAAGCGTTGAACGTATGAAAGAACTCTTCCTGCGTCCGTTCTTTCCCCGCCATGAACTGAACATCGTCGATCAACAACACGTCGACCGAACGATACTTCTCTCGAAAACTCTGCGTCTTGTCATAGCGGATCGCATTAATCAGGTCGTTCATGAAACGCTCGGACGAGATGTAGCAGAGCTTGAGATGCTGATTGCGGGACTTGATCGCGTGACCACACGCGTGCATCAGGTGTGTCTTGCCAAGTCCGACACCACCATACAAATAAAGCGGGTTGTAGGTTCTTCCAGGGGCTTCGGCAACCGCGAGCGATGCGGCGTGCGCAAACTGATTGCAGGAACCGACCACAAAACTCTCGTAAGTGTACTTCGCGCTCAGCGATGGCTCCGGGTGTTGGATGGCAGATAAATCTTTTTCCCTGATCGGCGCAACGGCCGCTCCAGTTCCGCCTCCCGCCGATAACGAACTGAGTTCGCCGAGTTCGGCCGGAGCCGCCGAAACAGAAACCGGCTCGGACGGCCACGCAGTTCCTTTACCGATCACCCAACCGACCGAATAATCAGACAGATGAAGATCGTTTAGCGAGTCAGCCAGGAGGCTGGCGTAATGTTTGACCACCCAATCCTTGACGACCTGATTCGGCGCTCGCAGGTTGATGACATGTTGAGAACTGTCGAGGCTTTCAAACTCGATTGGCGAAAACCACGTCTCAAAAGTCTGTGGATTGAGTCGGTCTTTGAGAGAGTGAAGTAGGCGGCCCCAAACGTTAGTCTCTACAGAAGTGTTCATCAGTAAAACCGTGGAGGGGAAGGCTTCAATTCGGGTAAAGCCCACGCAATAGAACCGTACGGATCGCCTCCGGCTCTATTCGACGAACTCTAACTGTCCTGTCCCCCTGTTCCTTCCTGTCAGCGCCACAAATGGGCAAAGCCGGAGAGTTTTCCACAACGATTTCCACAGCCCGTGGAAAAAACACATCCGGTTAAAGTAATGCTTTAAAGTCTTTTAGTTTCAACTGTTTACAGGGTGGCGTCTTTCAAGGCGTGCGGAGACTAACACAGAACTTTCGGTTCGATCAAGGGACGCAGACGAATAAAACAACCCTCTGTTAAACGAACGGTAAACGCTCGGCGATCGGCCGTTCTCCGAGCACCGGAGCGCCGCGGATACCACCCCGCGAACGGGGTTAGATCACCCCGTTTCTTGACATAACTTCAACCGCAGATTAGTCTTGCGGTTTTCGTTTTTGAGGAGAACTCATCACTATGTCGAAACGCACTTTTCAACCTAACAACCGTCGACGCGCAAAAACCCACGGCTTCCGCGCACGCATGGCCAGCAAAAACGGGCGCCTGGTGTTGAAGCGGCGCCGCGCTAAGGGAAGAAAGCGACTCACACCTTCGCATTACTGAAGGTCTTGCGCTTTTCGGCATGCGTAATTATTTGCGAGACAGCCGAGAATTCCAACACGTCTACAGGAACGGCAAACGCTACGACGGCGTATTCATCACAGTATTTGTTATTGAGAATCAGGAGTCGCAACACCGTCTCGGAGTGACGGCGTCGAAGAAGGTTTTGGGCAAAGCGGTGCAACGGAACCGAGCGAAGCGTTTGCTTCGCGAAACGTTCCGATCGAATGAGCCGTCATTGCGCGCACTCTCGAGAAATTATGACTGGGTTCTAAACGCTAAGGCGGCGGTTTTGAATGAAAAGGCTCATGCGCCGGGCCGGGAATTAGCGGGAATTATTGAAAAAGTATACAGGTTGGAAACGCGCGACGTTTCAAGGTAAGTGGTAGTGGTGTGAAGAGCATTCTGATCTCAATTCTCAAGTTTTATAAGTTGGCGATTTCACCACTCTTACCTCCTTCGTGCAGATTCGTTCCCACATGTTCGGAATATGCGGTTGACGCCATTTCTCGTTATGGAGCCCTGCGTGGAACCGCATTGGCCGCACGTCGAATACTCCGTTGCCACCCATTCAATCCGGGCGGTTACGATCCGGTCAAATAGGCCGGTGGATAGAACTGCGTGCGCTTAACCGGGAATTAGTATCGTCAGTAGAAGATGCATCATAAAAGACTTTTATTAGCCTTAGTACTCTCATCGGCAATCCTGCTTCTGTGGAGTTATTTTTTTCCTCCGGTAAAGCCTCCCCAGACCGCGCAACCCGGGGCCTCGCCGAGTCCGACGGCTCAAGCCAGCGTTTCGCCGGAGACCCAAACCCAAGCCGTCAACGCTAGCCCAACTGCCGCACCGCCTCCCCAGGTTGCGAATATCCCTGCGGCGCCGAAGCGAACGATTACGATCATAACCCCGTTATACAAGGCGGTGTTCGACACGCAGGGCGCCGAACCGGTCAGTTGGATCATCATCAAGAACCGAAATAGTCAGGCGCCAATCTTCTCGGTAAAAGGAAAGAAAGAAGACAAGGTCCCTCTTGAACTGATTTCTCCCGAAGGGCTTCAGCGACAACCTCGACTCGTTCCGCTTCAACTGCAGACTGGCGATGCCTCGGTGGACGAGCTACTGCGCGCCACTACGTATCGGGTGGAAGGTGTTGATACTCCCGAGGGCGACGTCACGATTAATCTGACGCATAGCGAGAAGAAAGAACTGACGTTCGTTTTAGACGATCCCAGTCAGGTTCAAATCAGGAAGACGATAGTTTTCGACGCAGAGCGTTACGAAACGGACCTGGTCGTTTCGCTTAAGCGGGGCGAGCAGGTTATACCGCAGGTCAAGGTGGCGATTGGACCAAGTATCGGCGACCAGGGGATCGGCTACCACACGTTCTATTCAGTCGCGCCCGAAGCAGTGGCGGTTGTGAACAACCGCGTGGAGCGACATCTCGCGGCGTCAATAAACGGCAACAGCAGCAGCCCGGACAAGCTTGTTTTAAATGGTCCGACCGATTGGGGCGGCGTGGCCGACACCTATTTCGGCATGGTGGCGATCCCGCCGAAGCAGACTGAAGGCCTCGAATATCGAACTACAGCATACGAGTACAAGCAGAACGGTGGGACACCTGAGAAGCGATTCCTGATCACCGCTTACGTGCCGATTCCGTCGGATGGCTCGCGTTCTGTCCTTTACGCTGGTCCGAAAGATCATTATCTGCTCGAGGAGTCGAGCACTCATGTCAGTCAGGTGGTAGAGCGTCCTGTCGATCTCGATGGGTTGATCGATTACGGATATCTCGCCTGGCTTTCGCGACCGCTGGCCGTACCGATTCTTCAGGCGATTACGTATCTGTTCGAAGCGACGGGCAGTTACGGCGTAGCGATCATTCTGTTCACGATCGTTATCTACTCGCTCTTCTTTCCTTTGAAGTGGCGCTCGTCGAAGGCGATGAAGAAAGCGGCAAAGCTCGCGCCGAAGATGAAGGAGCTGCAAGAGAAGATCAAAGGACTAAAGCAGAACGATCCGCGTTTGAAGGAGCTGCAAATGGAGCAGCTTCGCCTGATGAAAGAAGGCAATCCGCTGGGAGGCTGTTTGCCACTGCTCATCCAGATGCCGTTTCTGTTTGCGCTGTATCGTGCGATCACGATCTCGCTGGACTTCCGCCAGGCGAGTTTTCTCTGGATACCGGATCTATCCGCCGCTGAGCCATATCTGATCCACGTATTGCCGATTCTGATGACCGGTACGATGGTGGTGCTGCAACTCGTTACGCCTGCACCATCAGCCGATCCTCTGCAACGCAAGATGATGGCGATCGGCATGCCGCTCTTCATGCTTTACATTCTGTGGAGCGCGCCGTCGGGTTTAGTTCTTTACTGGTTGGTTGGTAATATTGTCGGCTTCAGTCAGCAGTTCTTGATTAACCATTGGACCAAGTCCGACGACGACAAGGTTCCGGAGCCGCCGGCGAAAGGACCACCAGCGCGGAAGAAGCGGCAGGATCCGGTGCCATCGGGTTCTTGAGTTCATTCGAGAGTTAACTATTCATGAGCGAGGCTACTCAACAGGCAGCAGAGTTTCTCGAAAACGTCTTCGACATGACGGGCCTGCAACTGCGCGTTAAAGTGAAGCAGGCCGTCAGTGGAGAGGTGTTGGACATTGAAGGCCACGATGCGGAGTTGCTTCAGGCCCAAACCGGCGAGTTACTCGAAGCGCTGCAGCACCTGATCAATCAAGTGTTCGGACGACGCCTCGCCGCCGGCGAACGGCTTGTGTGCGACGTTCACGGTTTCCGGGCGACACGTGAAGCCGAGCTGCAAGCGATGGCGAATCTCGCAGCGACGCGTGTGCGACAAACCGGCATCGCATTTACGTTTGAGCCAATGAGCGCGAATGAAAGACGCATCATTCACCTGACACTCGCCGATAGTCCGGATCTCTCAACTGAATCCATCGGCGAAGGCGCTGAGCGCAAGTTGCGGATTAGTCCGAAGAGTGTTGCCCGCCAGGGTTGATCGAAAAGTTCCCTCCCCGTAGTTTTGCGTTTCACAATGTAACGATGAGCACGATCGTCGCACTATCCACTCCCAGAGGCCGCGGCGCTCTGGCTGTGATTCGTCTCAGTGGTCCACTCGCGATCAATATCGCCACTCAGATGACCGGTCTCGCCGACATCGAACCGAGAAAGGCGAAGCTCACTAAAGTCCGCAGCTCGGATCAGATCATCGATGAAGTGATCCTCACGTGCTTTCTCACGCCGCATTCACTTACCGGTGAAGACGTGGTCGAGATCAGTTGTCATGGATCGCCTGCTGTCGTTCGGCAGATAATCGATCGAACGTTGGAACTCGGTGCGGTATTAGCTGGTCCAGGCGAGTTCACGCTGCGGGCGTTGTCGAATGGAAAGATCAACCTGGCCCAGGCGGAAGCGATTCGCGATCTGATCTCTGCGCAAACCGACGCCGCTGTGAAACAAGCGGCGCGACAGATGAATGGCGAGTTGTCGAATGCGCTAAATCCTTTCAAAGAGAAGCTGGTGGACGTGATCGTGCTGCTCGAGTCGGCTCTTGAGTTTGTTGAAGACGATCTGCCTGCGCCACGGATAAATGAGATTGAAGATGTGCTTGCGTCAGTGATCGACGGCGTCGAGAAACTGAGTGGGAGTTTCGGTGCCGGACGTCTCCTTCAGGACGGCGTTCGGGTGACGATAGCAGGCCGACCCAATGTTGGTAAGTCCAGTCTTTTCAATAGTTTAGTGGCGCACGAAAGAGCTATAGTCACGGAAATTCCGGGTACCACCCGAGACACTTTGTCCGAGGCGATCGACCTTGGCGGAATACCGGTTGTTCTTACCGACACGGCCGGAGTGCGCGATACAAGTGACGGCATCGAAACTCTCGGTATTGAACGAACGCACCGGGCGTTGAGCGATGCAGATCTGGTGCTCGTGGTGCTCGATGGCAGTGAAGAGGTTGGACCAGCAGATCGGGATCTCTTGAGTCACACGGCTGAGAGTCGTCGACTCGTGGTGATGAACAAGAGCGACCTGCCCTCGTTCACAGGCGCGGACGGTTGTGTTGAAGTGCCGCAAACTATTAATGTGTCAGCACGGACGGGGGAAGGTCTCGACACTCTCCGTGCGGCGATGCTTGAGAGTTTGAATAGCGCCGGCGTTGAAGATCAGGGCCTGCTCATTACCAACGTGCGGCACTACGATCTGTTGTGTCGTACGAAACAGGAACTCGAATTGGCCCAGGTGGCTTTTCGCCATCGTCATAGCGAGGAGTTGGTGCTCGTGCCGTTGCATAACGCGTTGAAGTACCTGGGGCAGATCACGGGCGAGACGACAACGGAAGATATTCTGTCGGAGATTTTCGCGACGTTCTGTATTGGGAAATAGATGATGTCGTTTGATGAGATTTTCAGTGTTGTTGTGATTGGCGCCGGTCACGCCGGCTGCGAAGCGGCTTCTGCTGCGGCGCGGCTTGGTGCCGAAACCGGATTGATCACGCTGAACCTCGATCTCGTCGGGCAGATGTCGTGCAACCCCGCGATTGGAGGCATTGCCAAGGGCCACCTGGTGCGCGAGATCGATGCGCTGGGCGGAATCATGGGACGAGTCATCGACCGCACCGGCATACAGTTCAGGCTGTTGAATCGGTCGCGCGGACCCGCAGTGCAGTCACCTCGCGCGCAGGCGGATCGGATGCGTTATCGCGCCGAGATGCGACGAACACTCGAAGCGACTCCGAATCTGCATTTGCGGCAGGGTAAGGTCGTCGATTTCGTGATTCGCAACGGGCGAATCGCGGGTGTGACGCTCGAAGACGGCCGGTGTTTTGGCGCCGATGCCGTCGTCGTCGCGACCGGGACGTTTTTAAACGGTCTGATTCACACCGGCAGACGAACGTATCGCGGCGGTCGCGCTGGTGAGCCGGCGGCGATCGAACTCGCGGAGGCGCTAAAGAATCTTGGTTTTCCCGTGGGCAGACTCAAGACGGGTACGCCGCCGCGTCTCGATGGGCGAACAATCGATTGGGGCGCGTTTGAACCGCAGCCTGGCGATCGAATTCCGGTGCCGTTTTCGTTCGCGACGGACGAGATCGAGCAGGAACAGATCAAGTGCTACATCGGGTACACGACCGAGCGAGTCCACGACACGATCAGAGAAAACATCGCGGAGTCTCCCCTGTATTCGGGGAAAATCAGAGGGGTGGGACCGCGTTATTGCCCGTCGATCGAAGATAAGGTCGTAAAGTTTTCCGAGAAGTCTCGCCACCAGCTGTTCCTGGAGCCGGAAGGACACAATACGAACGAAGTCTACTTGAACGGGTTTTCGACTTCCCTGCCCGCCGAGATGCAACAGGAGTTGGTGAGAATGATACCGGGGCTGGAGGAAGCGCGGATCATTCGACCGGGATATGCCATTGAGTACGATTTCGTTGACCCTCGCGAGTTGGGGCCTGACCTGCAAACAGCGCGAGTTGCGGGGCTGTTTCATGCGGGTCAGATCAATGGTACGACGGGTTACGAGGAAGCGGCGTGTCAGGGACTGGTGGCCGGGATCAACGCCGCCCTCTACACGCAAAAGCGTGCGTCGCTTCGACTGCGACGCGAGGAGTCGTACACCGGAGTCCTTATTGAAGATCTAATTAAGCAAGGGGTGGATGAGCCGTATCGCATCTTTACTTCGCGAGCCGAGTATCGATTGGCGCTGCGCTATGACAACGCCGATGAGCGGCTCGAGCGATACGGTCGAGACATTGGTCTGGTCGGCGACACTGACTGGGAGAGGTTCAACGCGCGGCAGGCGCGTCTGGAGCGACTTCGAACCGGGCTCGACAACACCCGGCTTCGTCGTTCAGACACTCAGCATGCCGCGGTGTCGGCGCTTCTCGGTACCGATCTCGGCGATGTGATTTCACTGGCGCAGCTCGCGAAGCGTCCGAAAGTGACGTGTGAGCTGATCATGTCGTTGTTGCCGGGCGAGCTTAAGCCAGTGGCTGAAGCGGATCTCAATTCGGTGCTGGCCGATTCCCTTTACTCCGGGTATATCGAATCGCAAAAGGCGACGATCACGCGGCTCTATCAACACGACGCGCTTAAGATTCCTCGCGAAACAACATTCGCGCAGATTAGCGGCCTGTCAAATGAAATTGTCGAGCGGCTCGACCGTGCCCGTCCAGAGACCTTCGGCGAGGCCCGCCGTCTGCCCGGTCTCACCCCCGGCGCCCTCTCGACTCTGCTAGTGTTCCTCTCCGCCCAACAAAAAAGCGCCTAAAGCAGCGGTCGTGTTTCACGTGTCCCGCGGTTTTTGTGGTACTGTGTGCGGGACACGTGAAACTCTTTGCTTAGTCTCCAGGAGAGGTGCCCCCGCTCGATAGATGGCTAGAATCATAGCCGTAGCGAACCAAAAAGGTGGAGTCGGTAAGACCACTACCGCGGTCAATCTTGCCGCCATCATCGCGAGTTGGGGCAACCGGGTTCTGCTCGTGGACGCAGATCCGCAAGGAAACGCGACTTCCGGTGCGGGCGTTCAGCGCGGCAGTTTCAGGCGCGGTTTGTATCACAGCCTCGTTCTTGACGAGCCCGTCACCTCCATAAAACTGCCGACAGTAGTTCCCTCGCTCGAAGTCGTTCCGTCTAACAAAGATCTTGCTGGCGCCGAGATCGAGCTGGTCGAAGTTGAACAGCGCGAGTTTCGGCTCAAGCGCGCACTCGCCACCGTCGAAGCCGATTACGATTACCTGATCATCGACTGTCCGCCATCGCTCGGCCTGCTCACGCTAAATGCGTTGACGGCGGCGAAGTCTCTGGTGGTACCAATTCAATGTGAATACTATGCGCTCGAAGGCGTAACTGAGCTCTTCGACACGCTCGCCCGGATTCGTCGACTTCACAATCCCGGCCTGATGATTGAAGGGCTTCTGCTGACGATGTACGACGAGCGCACAAACCTCTCCGCCGCAGTGGCCGCGGATCTCCGCGACTTCTACGGACTCCAGGTTTTCCAAACCGTAATCCCACGAAATGTAAAGCTGGCTGAAGCCCCCAGCCATGGCAAACCAATTATCAGTTACGACGCTAGTTCGAAAGGGGCTGAGGCGTACTCACGATTGGCCCGGGAGATTGTCTATGAGTCGAAAAGCGCTGGGTCGGGGTTTGGGGGCGCTGCTGTCCTCTGACCGCACGGTCGATCTCGGAGGCGAACCATCAGAAGTTAACTTGGAGTCGATAGTTCCCGGGCCGATGCAGCCCCGGACGAACTTCGATGAAGCGGCGCTCGAAAACCTGGCTGAGTCGATAAGGACGCACGGAATCGTCCAGCCCTTACTCGTTCGACGTCGCGGCGAGGTATTCGAACTGATCGCCGGCGAGCGACGATGGCGAGCGGCAAAGTTGGCAGGACTAACGCGCGTACCGGTTCTGGTGAAGGACGTCGCCGACCAGAACCTCCTCGAGATCGCGCTGATCGAAAACATCCAGCGCGAAGACCTCAACCCCATCGAAGAAGCCCACGCCTACAAGCGATTGATCGAGAACGTCGGGCTTACGCAGGAAGCATTGGCCACGCGCGTTGGCCGCGACCGCTCATATATCACTAACTACTTACGCCTGCTCAAACTGCCCGACGACCTTCAACAGCTCGTTATCGAGGGTCGACTCTCGACCGGACACGCTCGGACCATACTCGGTCTGCCGCAAACGGATCTTCAGCGTCGACTCGCTCGACAGGTTATTGAAGACGGGCTTTCGGTGCGCGCGACAGAAATCCTGGTGCAAAAGGCATCCGCAGATCGGCCAGCCCGCCGGCCAAGGATCACTCAAAACGTCGACCCAAACATTCGCGCGGCGGAGACGAAACTCAGAAGGGCACTCGGCACTCAGGTGCGGATCGTGCACATGGGCGGTGACGGTCGCGGCAAAGTCGAAATCAGTTTTTATAACGCGCAGGACCTCGATCGGATTTACGATCTACTCATCACTGCCGCGCCGGTGTAAGTAGTAAAGTCGCACGTGGTACAATGTACAACGTCAATCCCTAATGACGGTGTTGTTAGGTATAGATTTGAGGTTAACGAGGCGCTCAACGGCCCGCTGCCTCGGTTGACCCTGTATTTGCACCATGTTAGACTCGCCCGCTTTTTGGCGGGCATAATCAACTCACAGAGTAGAGGAATCGGATGTTTCTGGCAGAAGCCTCAATTCAGTTGGTTCCTGACGGCACCTTGCTGCTCCACATGCTGTTCATCGCCGTGATGGTGTTCGTCCTGAATCGCACCCTGCTTAAACCCATCAACCAGATACTTGCGGAGCGGGAAAAGCAGATCGGCGGACGTCTCACCGAGGCGCAGATGCTGAGTGCCGAGGCTGAAGAGAAGCGGCGGAAGTATCACTCTGCGTTACGCGAAGCTCGCGCCGACGGCTACCGACTGTTAGAGAAGGAACGTACCGCCGGTCTAAAAGAGAAGGACGAGAAGGTGCGGCAACATCGCGAAGAGCTTTCGCAAACGGTCACCAGGGAACTCGACTCACTCCGTAAGCAGCAGGAAACGGTCCGGGCTGAATTGGAAGCGCAAGCAGACTCGATGGGCGTATTAATAAGTTCTCAGATCCTGCGCCGGCGCAGTTAAACCGATAGACCGATGTACATACTTGCATCTGTTGAATTGCCCGCATGGGCCAACTATCCAGGGCTCGAAGCCTGGAAATTTTTCAATCTCTTTGTTTTCATCGCGGTGATGATCTACATCCTGCGGCGGAAGATCAGTGAGGCCTTGGCCCAGCGACGTGACGCGATCAAGCAGGAGTTAATTGACGCGCAGCAGCGAAGGGAACGCGCGCTGGCCCAGGTGTCTGAAGCGGACACGTTGTTGAGCCGGCTCGACACGGATATTCAATCGGTCCACCGGCAGGCGCAACAGGAAGCACAATCCGAACGCGAGCGATTAGCGGCTGCAACCAAACGCGAACTGGAGAAACTGGAGCAACAGGCACGAAGAGAATTGGAAACCGCGGACAAAATCGCGCGCAAACACCTACGTCAGTTTTTCGCAAAGAGAAGCATCGACGTTGCACGCCAAACGGTAACCGCACAAATGAAACCCGAGGACGACGTGTTACTGATTAGTGAAAGCATCGGTGAATTGAGGAGGGCCCGGGTTTGAGTTTGCAGACCGTTGCGCGCCGTTACGCGTCAGCCCTCGCCGATGTAGTTGTCGAGAGAAAAGAGGAGCGAGAGGTCCAACAGGAGATCGACCAGTGGGCCTCGATGATCGATTCAAATTCGGAACTCAAAGAAGTCTTCGCGAACCCCACTATAGCCTACGATGATAAACGCAAAGTTCTCGAGGAGTTGATTACACGTACGCGCGTCCGGCCAACGACCGCGAGTTTTTTGCGCGTGCTGTTGCGAAACCAGCGCCTCTCCCAGTTGCGAGATGTAGCCGAACGTTTTGCCCACGTCCTCGACGAGCGCAGCGGAGTGGTTTCCGCCATCGTCACCACCGCGAAACCCATTCCGGAAGATCTGAAAAATCAATTGCGCGAGACGCTGGCGGCCGCGACGGGACGAACCGTGCGCGTAACGTTCGACACTGACGAAACGATCATCGGCGGTCTGGTCGCCCGAATTGGCTCAACCATCTTCGACGGCTCAGTTCAGAATCGATTGGAACGCTTGTCAGAGGAACTCGCAGGCAGTTAAAGCGTAAAGCAGTTAGAGGAAATCATGGAACCGATAAGAGCTAGCGAAATCAACGATATCATTCGTAAACAGATCGAAAACTTCGATAACGACGGCACGGTTACCGAAGTCGGAACCGTTATCAAAATAGGCGACGGCATCGCCGAGATTCACGGTCTGGAAAAAGTCATGGCCGGCGAACTGCTGGAGTTTCCTCATGACGTTCGCGGTCTGGCGCTTAACCTTGAAGAGGACAAAGTTGGCGCCGTGTTGTTCGGCGACTTCCAGACAATTCGGGAAGGCGACATGGTGAAGCGCACCGGTCGCATCATGCAGGTGCCGGTCGGAGAGGCGCTCGTCGGCCGCGTTGTCGACGTGCTGGGTAATCCGATTGACGACGGTGGTCCAATCGTCACCGATCATTACTACGCCGTCGAGCGCATCGCTCCCGGCGTTGTCGATCGCCAGCCCGTGAAAGAGCCACTGCAGACCGGTCTTAAAGCTATCGACGCGATGGTGCCGATCGGACGCGGCCAGCGCGAATTGATTATCGGCGATCGACAAACAGGAAAGACGGCCGTTGCCGTCGACACGATCATCAACCAAAAAGGCAAAGACGTAATCTGCATCTACGTCGCCATCGGCCAGAAGGCCTCGACGGTGGCCCAGGTCGTAAAGACGCTTCAGGACTTCGGCGCGATGGACTACACCATCGTGATCAAGGCTACGGCTTCCGATCCCGCAGCGATGCAGTTTCTCGCGCCTTACTCGGGCGCGGCGATGGGCGAATACTTCCGCGACAACGGAAAGCACGCGCTCACAATCTACGACGACCTGTCAAAACAGGCAGCGGCGTATCGCGAGATCTCGCTGTTGCTTCGCCGCCCACCGGGCCGCGAAGCGTATCCGGGCGACGTTTTCTACCTGCACTCGCGTCTGCTCGAGCGCGCAGCCAAACTTTCAGACGCCAAAGGCGGCGGCTCACTGACAAGCTTGCCAATCATCGAAACGCAAGCAGGTGACATCTCGGCGTACATTCCGACCAACGTGATTTCGATCACCGACGGACAGATCTTTCTCGAAGCTGATCTGTTCAACAGCGGCTTCCGACCGGCCATCAACGTCGGCAACAGCGTCTCGCGCGTGGGCGGTTCGGCACAGATCAAGGCGATGAAGCAGGTCGCGGGAACATTGCGTTTAGACCTGGCCCAGTTCCGCGAACTCCAGGCCTTCGCGCAATTCGGTTCCGATCTCGATCGCGCGACGCAGGCGCAGTTGGCACGCGGACAACGTCTCACCGAAATACTGAAGCAGCCTCAATATCAACCGATGGACGTCGAAAAGCAGGTGCTTGTAATTTGGGCCGCCACGAACGGATTCGTCGATGATGTTGCGGTCGAGGACGTGCGTCGCTTCGAATTGGGCCTTCTGAAGTTTGTTGAGAACTCGCATCCGGGCCTGCTCGCCGCGATTGCGGAAAAGAAATCGCTGACGGATGAGATCAAGGGTGATCTGAAACAGGTGTTGGAAGACTTCAAGGATACCTGGCAGAGAGAAGCGGAGCCAGGAGAATTTCCACCGCCCGCAGCAAGGGAAACTTCAACGGCCGCCGCGCCATCAGCTTAAGCAATGCCGAATCTTCTGGACATTCGCCGGCGCATCAAGTCGGTCAAGAACACGCAGCAGATCACTAAAGCCATGAAGATGGTGTCTGCCGCGAAACTGAAACGCGCGCAGGATCGCGTTGTCACGGCGCGCCCGTTTGCAAACAAGATGATGGAAGTACTTGGCGAACTTGCCAAGCGAACGGACGAAAACTTCCATCACCCGCTTCTCGATCGACGCGGCGATGAGCGCTACCTGCTTGTTCTTGTCACCGCCGACAAAGGACTATGCGGCGCTTTCAACACCAACCTCACAAAGACCGCGCAAGCTTTCATTAAAGACAACCCGGACAAGGCCATCGAGCTACTCCCAATTGGGCGTAAAGGGCGCGACTTCTTCCGCAATCGACACGCAACGCTCGTCGGAGAGTTTCTCGGCGTGACCGGAAAAGGACGCGTCGAGTTTTCGGAAGCGCTCGAAGTTGCGCGACACGTAATCAAGCTCTACACGGACGACAAAGGCATCGACAAAGTCTTTCTCATTTACAACGAGTTCAAGTCGGTACTGTCGCAGCGCGTGGTGCTCGAACAACTGTTGCCCGTTGCACGCGCGAAGGAAGAAGAGCCCGCGGACGTAAAGTCTCAACAACCGCTGACGCTCGTCGACTACATCTACGAACAACCGCCCGAGGAAATCTTCGCGCGTCTCCTGCCGCGACTCATCGAAACGCAGGTGTTTCGAGCGTTGCTCGAGTCCGTCGCCTCCGAACATGGTGCACGCATGACGGCGATGGATTCCGCCTCGAAGAACGCGAGCGAACTGATCGACACTTTGACGTTGAACATGAATCGTGTTCGTCAGGCCGCAATCACTAACGAGATCATCGAAGTCGTTTCCGGAGCAGCCGCTCTCTAATTAGGAAACAGGATTAAGGAACATAGCGCGATCCGATCACTCCTCAGCCGCTACCTCCCGCTGATTGCGTGGATGGCGTTTATTTCCTTCGCGTCAACCGGCAACTTCTCCGCCGGAAATACCTCTCGAATTATTGGACCACTGGTGCTATGGCTCTTTCCGGACACAACCCCGGAAACGATGCTGGCGATCCACGCCGTCACCCGAAAGATCGCGCACCTCCTGGAATATGCGCTACTTGGCATCCTGGCGGCGCGGGCGTTTCGCAGTTCGCCGCGCGAAGGCTTACGCGAGCGGTGGTTTCTCGTCTCGCTGGTCCTGGTGGTTGTCTACGCTCTTATCGACGAGTATCATCAGTCCTTCGTTCCCTCCCGCACCGGTTCGATTTACGACAGTCTGATTGACATGGCCGGCGGTTTTGCGGCTTTGGTCATCGTCAGGCGCCGCGACTGGTTCCGGCGTGCATCAAATTCCCCGTTCTGATCGTATAATCCCGTTAGTTTCGATTCTGTCAGGAAATGAGGCTCAAATGGGAATACTTGACCGCCTAAGCCCGAGTTCGCAGTTCATCGAGGTAATTGAGTGGCTCGACAGCAGCAGCAACACTCTCGTGTACCGGTTTCCAGTGAAGGACCAGGAAATCAAGAATGGCGCACAGCTAATTGTGCGCGAATCGCAGGCCGCGATCTTTGTACATGAGGGCCAGATTGCGGACCAGTTTCCCCCGGGCCGTTACACGATCGACGGTGGCAACACGCCGATTCTCTCGAAACTCGGCGCCTGGAAGTACGGTTTTAACTCGCCGTTCAAATCAGAGGTTTATTTCGTCAACACCAAGCAGTTCACTGATCTGAAGTGGGGCACGCCGAATCCGGTGATGATGCGCGACACGGACTTCGGCATGGTTCGATTGCGTGCTTTCGGTATCTACTCGATTCGCGTCAGTGACCCGAAGGCTTTCATTCAGGAGATCGCCGGAACAAACGCACACTTCATAACCGAAGACGTTGAAGGACAACTAAAACGCACGCTGGTCAGCGGGTTTAGCGATGCGCTCGCCGAATCGAAGATCGCAGCGCTCGATCTCGCGTCAAACTACGACGAGCTGTCCGTACTGACACGTCAAAAGCTGAATGAAGAATTCCAGACGTATGGTTTGCAGTTGACGAAGTTCCTTGTTGAGAACATCTCCTTGCCGCAGGAAGTGGAAGCGGCGATGGACAAACGGACTTCGATGGGCGTGATCGGCGACGTGGGCCGCTACACGCAATTCCAGGCTGCTGACGCGATGCGCGATGCAGCACAGAATCCCTCAGGCGGTGCCGGTACGGGCGCAGGACTCGGCGCAGGCTTCGCGGTCGGGAATGCGATGGCCGGCGCGATGACGGATGCGATCCGACAGTCGAAAGAAGGCGGTGGCGCCTCCCAACCTGCGGCCGCGAATGCCGGCGCAGGTATTCCTTGTTCCAACTGCGGTCATCGGAACGATCCAAATGCGAAGTTCTGTGTCGAATGCGGTACCAAACAGGGATCGGCGAAGTGTCCGAACTGCCAATCGGATTTGCCCCAGGGTGCTAAGTTCTGCAATGAATGCGGGACGAAAGTTTAGCGCCATAGGGAAAAGACGGATTTAATCCTCATGCTGAGAGCGTTGACGCGTCCCCGGCGAGTAGTCATAACCGGAATGGGGTGTGTCACGCCTTTGGGAATCGGCCGCGAAGCATTTTGGCGCGGACTCCTCGCGGGTGAGAGTGGAGTCCGTCGCATCGCGGCCTTTGATCCTTCCAGTTTCCCCGTTCAGATTGCCGCCGAGGTTCCTTCCTTCGATTGGCAGGCACAACTCAATCCTAAAGATCGAAAGCACGTTCCGCGCACCGTACCGTTGGCTCTTGCGGCTGCGCGTGAAGCCCTCGAGGACGCGCAGTTGTTTCCAAACGATCTGTCACTTGCGGAGCGTCGCGCGTTCGGAGTCCAGTTAGGCACCGGCGGTGGCGGACTCGCTTTCACTGAACAGCAGTACGAATACTGGTACGTTGGTCCAACCAGCAAAGCGAGTGTCTATACGATTCCCGCTTCCACGCACGGCGGATTATCAAGCGAGCTCTCGATGGCGTTTGGCCTGCGTGGTCTATCACACATCGTCTCGACCGGTTGCACGAGCTCAACGGATGCGATTGCTTATGCCGCGCAACATATCGCACTCGGTCGACAGGACTTGATGCTTTCGGGCGGTGTTGACGCTCCGATCGCACCTGGCATTCTGGCAGGTTTCAACCTCATGACTGTTTTGACGAACGATTGGAACGACGAACCGCATCGAGCGTCGCGGCCGTTTTCTCGTAATCGATCCGGCATGGTCCTGGGAGAAGGCTCGTGGATCTACGTCCTTGAAGAACTGCGACACGCAACGACTCGCGGCGCGAAGATCTACGCGGAGATCACCGGATATGGTGCGACGTGCGACGCGTATCATCGGGTGCGGCTCGCTGAAGATGGCGACGAACCGGCACGCGCAATGCGACTCGCGCTTGACGACGCCGGATGTGAAACCAAAGACATCGACTATGTGAATCTCCACGGCACGTCTACGCTGCTGAACGATCGAATCGAGACCAGCGCGTTGAAGTTGGCGTTCGATGGACACGCCGCTCGTATTCCTATGTCGGCGACAAAGTCGCAAATCGGTCATCCGCAAGGCGCGAGCGGCGCCGCAGGCCTGGGTGCAGCGCTCTGCGCGATGCACACCAACAAGATCCCACCCACGATTAATCTCGACGACCCTGACCCCGATTGCGATCTCGATTACGTCCCCAACGAAGCGCGCGAAGCGAGTGTGCGTGTCGCACTGTGTAACTGCATCGGTTTCGGATCGAAAAACAGTGCGCTCGTGGTCCAGAAAATCAATTAATGTTCGACAGGTTCAAGCGGCGGAGTCACGAACTCGAGCTTATCGACACGGGAAATTACACGGCCGCCGAGTACGAAGACTGCATCGGCGAGCTGCAGCTCGTTAACCGCTGGATGGGCGACGCTCGCACGTTGAAAAGCACGCTCTTCAGAGAGGTTGCCTCGGCGGGATTGAGACAGTTCTCGGTGCTCGATGTCGGCGCCGGATCGGGAGAACTCCTGCGCGTCACTGCGGCGTGGGCACGAGAGACAGGGCGCGTTGTGCGCGGTGTTGGTCTAGACCTAAACGAACGTTCCGCGTCGGCGATTCTCGAACAGTCGGGCGACTTTCCTGAGATCGCTTCAGTTCGTGGCGATGCATTGGCGCTGCCGTTTAATGAGGCGGACTTTGATTACGTGATTTGTTCGCTGTTTACACATCATTTCGATGAAGAACAGATCATCCGGATCTTTCGTGAGATGAGTCGAGTGGCGCACCGGCGAATAATCGTGATCGATCTACATCGCCATCCAGTAGCCTATTTACTTTATCGGACGATCGCAAAGTTGGTATTGAAGAATCGTTTGACTCGCCACGACGGCGCGCTGTCGATACTGCGAAGCTTCAAGGCCGAAGAGTTGCTTGCCTTAGCGAAGCGTGCAGGCCTGCGCGATGTTTGGGTACAACGCCACTTTCCGTTTCGCCTGGCTCTAAATGCTCAACCTACCTACTGACAACTACGACGTGATCATCGCGGGAGGTGGACCAGCGGGCGCAAGCTCAGCGATTCACCTCGCACGCGGGGGTACGCGTGTTTTGTTGCTGGAGCAGAAAAAGTTCCCGCGAGAGAAGTTGTGCGGCGAGTTCATTTCGCCTGAGTGCCAGACGCATTTTGAGAAACTCGGCGTTGTCGGCGCGATGATCGCTTCCGGTCCGGCATTACTAGACGAGACCGTTTTCTACTCGAGCAAGGGACATCATGTGGGCGTTCCGAGCAAGTGGTTTGGCGGCGGAGGCGCTGCATTCGGATTGAGTCGCGCGGTGATGGACGAGGTCCTGCTGCGATCGGCTCGGGACAATGGCGTCGTGGTTCACGAAGGCGCGAGCATCACTGAACCGGTACTTGATGGCGAGAGAGTTGCCGGCGTGCGCGTGAAGGTCGATGGCCAGCATCTCGAGTTCCGCGCGCCGATTACTATCGACGCAACTGGCCGGGGGCGGATCCTGTCACGAAAGATCACGCAAGGAAACGCAACCAGCAAACGCCCGAATTTGGTCGCGTTCAAAGCGCATTTGAAGAAAACGAAAGTCGCGCCCGGAGCATGCGAGATCTATTTCTATCCCGGTGGTTACGGTGGGCTGAGCACGATCGAAGCCGGCACGAGCAATCTTTGTTTCATCATCGCCGCGGAACATGTGAAGCGTTGCAATTCCGACCCGGAGGCGGTTTTACGGGAGTATGTGATGAAGAACCGGCGGGCGGCTGAGACACTTGAAACAGCGGAAGTCTGTTCTGAGTGGCTGAGCGCGTCGTGGGAGCGATTTGGCCGGCAGCGCCCGAGTCCCGCGCCGGGCTTGCTGGCGATCGGCGATTCGGCGGCTTTTATTGATCCTTTCACCGGTAGTGGGATGTTAATGGCCCTGGAAAGCGGGGAACTGGTGGCGCAAGTGGTTCTTCGAGCTGCTCGGAGTTCGCACCGTTCCAGGGGTGTTCTCGAATCCGATTACACGGCGAGTTACCGACGAGCTTTTGACTCGCGGCTCCGAATTTGCGGATTGCTCCGTCGCGCCGCCTTCAGTCCTCGGCTCGCCGAATTAGGCATCGCGATTTGCGGCGCGAGCGAACGCTTTCGGAATCGCCTCGCTCGCGCTACACGCGCCCACCCGAAATCACATAAATTCTTGCCACACAAGAGTCTTTTAGAGTAAAAAGGCTGGGCAGTTGGTCTCTCTACACGGCTTCTAATCTCAAGGGAGCGCAATGGATTGCGGCGATGATTCACTCCCACGCGCCGGCAGTAATCGGAGATGGATCTCCGATGTAATCTCGTCTAACGGAAAGCGAATCGAAAAACCAGGTCTTGAGTGACTGCGCGAGTTCCAGAGTCGCGAAACTAGTTAAGGAGAATACGTCGATGTTTGTATCCTTCAAGTCATGGCTTGTCAGCTCATGTCGAATCACTTCCCTGCTGATGATCACCTTCGCAGCAGCGAGTGTGGCCTTCGGTCAGGCGCAATCGAATGCTGCCGACCTGCAAGGCACTGTAAGAGATGCGACTGGCGCCGTGGTCACTGGCGCGACCGTCACCGCGCGGAACCCAGCTACTAACGTTTCGCGTACCGCCACAACCAACGACGACGGGTTTTATCGAATCATCAATCTGCCGCCGGGGGACTACGACGTTACCGTCGAGGCGACGAACTTCAAAAAACTGGTGTTACCTACGGTTACGCTGACTGTCGGCCAGGCTGCCGAACTAAACGCCAGCCTCGAACCGGGAGAGATCACCGAGACCGTCACGGTTTCCGATGCGACTTCCGAAATCGTTGAGACTTCCAAAACCGCGGTCTCGACTACGATCCAACAGCAGCAAATCAACAACCTTCCGATCAACGAGCGCAACTATCTGTCGTTCGCGCTGACAACGTCGACTGTCGGCCGCGACAATGGCCGTCCGATTGGACCAGCGCCAACCACGGGTTTGAACTTTGGTGGCCAGCGCGGAAGGTCCAACCTGGTGCAGGTTGACGGCGCTGACAACACTGATAATTCGGTCAACGCAGCGAAATCAACCGTCAGTCAGGAAGCGGTCCAGGAGTTTCAGGTAGTAACAAACTCATTCGCGGCGGAGTTTGGCCGTTCAGCCGGCGGTGTCGTAAACGTCGTCACGAAATCCGGCACGAGAGAGCTACACGGAAACGTCTTCGGGTTCTTACGTCACCGGAGTTTTCAGGCGCGCAACGCTTTCGCGCCGGTTGAGGATCCACCGTTCACGCGTACCCAGTATGGGTTCACGATCGGTGGGCCGTTCAACCCGGAACATACGTTTTTCTTCTTCGCGTTTGAACAACGACGACGCAATGAGTCGGGATTCTTCACCAGCAACGTCGCGCAGGGTTTGACTGGGTCCGCGACTATTCCCGTAATCCCAGGACTCAATCCGGTCGCACGCACTTTTAACAACATCACACCGCAGCAGGCTGGGTTCATCAACGCGCTCGTGGCAACCGGAACGGCGAATGGTGTTTGCGGCGCTCGCGCTTATGCGTTCTTCGCTTCCAGCGGTGGCACGACCGCTTTGACCGGCAGCAATTCGTTGACTTCTCCAAACGATGGCAGCTTGTGTCCAGCGATCAGTCCGATCCTTCCCGGCGCGATAGGACCACGCTTCATCCTGTCTGGCGCGCCCGTGCCCAGCGGCACGACGAACGCTGCGGGTCAGTTCATCGCGTTTCGGCCGCTCAATAGTCTGCAAACGGTTTTCCCGATTACTGACAGAACGACATTCAACTCGTTCCGTCTTGATCACAACATCACGCCCGATAATGTGTTGACACTGAGGTTTGGTTACAACCCGAGCGAGATTAGCGGTATTCAGGTCGAGTCGCAGAACCAGTCGTTGGGCCAGAACGATTTTTCACGCACCGGTATCCAGACGTTAGTCGACGTGCCCGCAGTCGCGACACTGACGTCCACGCTTTCCCCGACCGTTGTTAACGAAGGGCGGTTCAACTTCGGCATGCGTCGCGCGACTTTCAAATCGCAAAACGGCGACGCTGTTGCTTTCAACATCTCCGGAACCGCGTTCATCGGCCGCGAACTCTTTTCGCCCGTGCTGCGCACCGAAACCCGTTATCAGTTCACCGACAACCTAAACGTTGTAACCGGAAGCCATAACTTCAAATTCGGTGGCGACATCGCGTTCGTTCGCATCCCGGAAGCGATCTTCGAACTGAACTTCGCCGGACTGTTCAACTTCGGCGGACTCTCCGCAGCGACCTTGAACCCGGCGTTCGCCGGTGCTCCGGATTTCACTCCGGTGCAACAGTACGGCCTCGGTTTTCCGGCGAACTTCATTCAGGGTTTTGGCAATCCGATCAGCAGCATCAGCAACAAGCCGATGGCCTTCTTCGTGCAGGACTCGTGGAACATTCGTCGTAACCTGACGCTCAACTACGGCATCCGATACGACATTGAATTGACCGAACAGATCCCGACGTTGCCGTTGCGCGATCCACTGTCGGGAATCACGCTTTCCGCCGCCGATGTTCAGGCAGCGCAGGACGCGATGGGCGTGCAACAGGGATTTCCGCGAGACAAGAACAACTGGGCGCCGCGTCTGGCAATCGCGTGGGATCCGTGGGGCGACGGCAAAACCGCCGTCCGTGCCGCATACGGGCTCTTCTACGATCACCCGCTGCTGGCTATCGCCTTCAATTCCGACATCGCCGACGCCGTCCAACAGCAACAAGGAATCCTGACGCCGGGAAGTCCGGCACAGACCGCGTTGCTAAACGCGGTGCAGGTGTTTCAAGGAACAGTTTGTCCTCCGGGTGGACCAGTTACGCCAATCTGTCCGGCAGGAGTTGTGACGCCGGGTGTTGCCGCGGGTGCGCAATATCAATTTGGACGTCAACGATTCAACGACCAAACGTTCCCGGGTTTTGGTCCAGTGCTTCCGTTCACGCTGCATGTGCAAAAAGATTTCGAATACGCGTACGCGCTCCAGGGTAACTTCACAGTCGAGCGCCAGTTGACGGAGGACATGACGATCTCCGGAAGCTACATTCACATCAACGCACGTCACCTGCCGCATCCGCTCGATATCAACGCGCCGCGCACGGAACTACAGATCCAGAACTTCTTCCGGTTTGCCGGCCGCAATCCAGTCAGCACCACTGAAGCGTTGGCATTTTCGATTCCAACTTCGGGCGCTGCGTGTCCCGGTGGAGTACCGCTTCGGTGCTTCACGATGGCGACGCCTGTAGGTGCCCCGGCGTTCCCGACCGCGGGCCAAACATTCGCGATCATCATCCCGGGGATGATTGCGGCGCCGCTCACTAACCTCGGCAGCCGTATTGTCAATCCGGGCATTGCAAACTTCTTCCGTCCGAGCGCGCCAAACTACTTCCTGGCCCAGGCGCTGTCCGGTGGTTTGGTAACACCGGCAGTTCTCAATTCCGCACTGGCTGGATCGCTGCGGACGCCCGGCGTAGTGTCCCCGTTTGGTTCGATCAACGCGCAAACGTCCGATGGCAATTCCAGCTACAACGCGCTGAACGCGGACCTGAAGAAGCGCTTCTCGAACAACTTGCAGTTCCTCGCGTCGTACACCTGGTCGCATTCGATCGACGATTCATCCGACCTTCAGACGTTGCTGCTGCCGCAGGACAACCGCAACTTCCGCGCGGAACGTGCGGACTCGCTTTTCGATCAGCGTCATCGCTTTGTGTTCAGTGCGGTGATTGCGTCGCCGAGCAGTTGGAACCAGGGATCGGGATGGAATCGCTTCCTGTCCAACTTCACGATCGCTCCGATCTTCGAGATCTCGTCGGGTCGTCCGTTCAACATCCTGAGTAACCAGGACACAAATAACGACCAGTCGAATCAGACGGACCGTCCGGCGGTGCTGTCTGAGGGAACGTTGTGCGTGCCCGGCACAGCCGGATGCGTGCCCTTGATCACGAACGGAATGTTTACAGCCGGGAGTTTGCCGCGTAACTATGGAATCACGCATCGTTACATGGCGCTCGATATGCGCGTCGCGAGGATGGTCCCGCTCGGCGAGAATTTCCGGCTGGAGCTAATCGCGGAAGGATTCAACCTGTTCAACCGGTTCAACGAGGCCGCCGCGTCGCCGTTTATCGACGACGTTCGTGTGTTCAACCTGCGGGCCGGTAACGGTCGTTACTTCAGCCGTCCAACGGCAGCGTTCGACTCGCGTCAGTTCCAGTTCGGACTAAAGCTGAACTTCTAATAGCATCTATTCTGTTAATCCGTGTTCTCTGTGCGCTTCAACTCAGGGAACACGGCATGGCAGATTATCTTGGATTGTTTCGAGTTTGTACGGCGCGACGCCTCACCTGAAACGCCGATAAACAGGGATTTCGGGCAAACTCCGCAAGCGCTGACCGCATCCGAAGGTCACGGAAACGGTCTGAGCTTTCAAACCTATCCTCTCCCGAATACAATCTGACCCATTATGACGAGATCTACTTTTATTCAACGATTTTTCAGCGTTGGAGCAGCGTTCTTGCTGACCGCGTCAGTCATCCAGGCCCAATCTACGAGACCAAGACGCGCCACCAGGCCCGCCTCGAAGACGACGGCCAGCGCCGAGAAACCGGCGTCTGATCCGTTGCTGCGGCCGGAACCACAGCCGAGCCCCTCAAAGCGGCGTCCGAGTTCGGATGACTCGTTGTTGGACGTACGGCCGGTCAGGCCCGTTGCGAACACCGTGGCGACGGCCGACACAAAGCATGCCTATCTTTTGCTCGAACAGAAACAGTTTGCGGCGGCTGCCAAGGAAGCAAAGGAGCTCACGGTTTCACATCCCAACGATCCGGAAGCGTGGAAGATCGCGGGTTTCGCTGAACTCAACTTGAAGCAGTATGCGGAGGCAGCGAAGGATCTCGAAAAGGCCGTTGAATTGCAGCGTCGCTCGAAGCAGGATGATCCAAACACGGAGAGTGCGCTCGGCCAGGCATACGTACTTGGCGAAAAATACGAGCAGGCGTTGCCGTATTTAGTGGCCGCCACGTCGCGCAATGCTGATAAGCCTGACGCGATGATGCTCTATTACCGCGGTATCTCGGAATACAAGACTGGCAAGACCGCCGACGCCGAGAAGAGCTTCAACGCCGTCGTGAAGCTCAATCCAAAGGACTCGTTGTCTCTCTTTTACCTGGCCCAGATCGCGCTCGCGAAGAACGATCTCGACGGCGCGATCACGACCTTGAACCGAGCAACGGTCAACGATGCGCGATTGAGCGGCGCCTGGACCTTGTTAACCTCCGCATATCTCCGCCGTGCCGCCATGAGCACTGATCCCGCGAAAGCGGAAGCGGATTATCTGAACGCAGTGCGCGCCGGCGAGGGTTTGATCAAACTGCGAACTGACGCCGAAGCAGTGACGCTGTTCGGTCAGGCACTGATCGGATCAAAACAGTTTGCGCGAGCTGCTTCTGCGCTCGAACGCGCATCGGCCGCGGCGGACGCTAGCGGCGTTACGTTTTATCTTCTCGGCGTTGCACATTCACGCGCGGGCGCGATTCCGAAAGCAATCGCAGCGTTGGAAACAGCAGCGAAGAAATCGCCAGAGGACGTTAACGTCTATCGCGAACTCGGTTACGCTTACGAAGTCAGCAAGCAATACGCAAAAGCGCTTGGCGCGTATCAGCGTGGCGCCGAGCTCGCGCCTTCTGACTCGGATTTCAAAGAATCCATTGAACGCGTGAAGCCGTTTGCAAAATAAAACCGTGGTATTGGCCGACACTGCTCGTGCCTTTGCAACCTATTCGTTAGTTCCGTACCTCGGAATTCTGTTTTGTCCGGGGGCGGTCGTCGTCGGCACGGTCGGCCTCGTTAAATCGTATCGTTCAGGCGAGACACGCGAAGGGCGCTTCGTCTGTTACGCGAGCACGATCGCGGGTGTCGTCGTTCTCGTCATTCAACTCCTACTTTGGTGGATTCTGTATCGCGTGCCGGCCTGGGCAGCGGGAGCGGGATTGTAAAGGAGAATTACATGCGAACTGTTTTGACTCTATTGCTCTTGGGATTAATGCTCACCGGAGCTTTTGCTCAGCGGCCACGCACGGTCGAACCCGAGGAGAAAGCACCTGCGCCGGCGCCCGCGCCCAAAACTGTGAAAGCAAAATACGAAGGCGGCGTCTTCGGATACACGAAGACGATGGAAGGCACACTGACGTTTGACGACGAGAACAGCCGGTTGGTCTTCAAAGACAAAAAACCTCCGAAAGAGATCCACATTCCGTATGACGCCATCACCTCGGCGTTTGCCGATACGCAGAAACGTCAGCCCAGGGCAGCTACGGTGGCGAGTGCAGTGCCGGTGATCTTCACCCTGCCCGCCCGTTTCATCAAAACGAAGGTCCGTTACCTCACGCTGCAATACAGCGATCCGGACTCGAAAGTCAGCGGCATCACCAGCTTCAAGCTCGAGAACAAGGAAATCCTCGCGTCCGTGCTGGCAACACTCGCGCAGAAAGCCGAGATGACCCCGCGCGGCGACATCTACGTAAAGAAGCGCGACGAGCCCACCAAGTGATAGAATCCGTGCTTCTTAAACACGGAATCTGCAACTTATTCAACGGGAGCTTTCAATGTCGCAAACCTACGAAACGCTCGTGCTCGAAAAACGTGAGCGCGTCGCTATCATTACGATCAACCGGCCGGAAAAGAGAAACGCACTAAACATCAAAACACGCGAAGAAGGAGCGGCCCTGCTCGAGGAACTTCGCAATGACGCGTCTGTCGGTGTTGTCGTGTTTACGGGCGCGGGCGACAAGGCGTTCATCGCCGGCGCCGATATCGGGGAGTTTGCGGGACGGACGTCGATCACTCAGCGCGACGTGATGATGGGCCGATCGCTGTTCACCGCGATCGACTCGTTTCCGAAGCCGGTCATCGCAATGATCAACGGCTATTGTCTCGGGGGTGGCTGCGAGCTTGCGCTGGCGTGCGACATTCGTATCGCGAGTGAGACCGCGTCTTTTGGTCAACCGGAGATTAACCTCGGAATCATTCCCGGTGGTGGTGGCACGCAGCGTTTGACGCGGTTGGTAGGCGAAGGAAAAGCGATGGAGATGATCCTCACCGGCGAGATCATCGACGCGAAAACTGCGTATGCGATCGGGTTAGTGAATCACGTCTTTCCGGCGGACCAACTGCAAGTGAAGACGATGGAGATCGCGCAGCGTATTGCGGAGAAGAGTCCAATCGCTTTGCAACTTGCCAAAGAGGCGGTGAAGCTCGCGTCGCGTTCAAATCTCGATGAAGGCCTGCGACGTGAAGTGGATCTGTTTGCGCTTTGCTTCTCGACGGAAGACAAGGACGAAGGCGTCAGTGCGTTCCTCGAAAAGCGTAAGGCTGCATTCAAGGGACGGTAAGTGTACTTAGAACCTTGTGCTTTGTAACTTTGTTGTGGGCCTTGTTACTTTGTTCGTAGACCCAGGAGCCGGCAAAGCACAAAACAGCAAGCACCAGGCACGAAGTTCAAAGCACCCGCTTTATGAAAGCCCTGCTCTTGATCGTCGGCATCCTCGTCGCTACGGCCGGTGGCGTGATCTTGTACCGCGCGCTCTACGTTGAACCCAGATCGGCCGTAGTCATCACCGAAACCGAGGTGCGCGACCTGCCAAACTACACGCGCGTAATCGGTGGCGCCCTCCTGTTCGTCGGCGGCTCCGCCCTGGCCCTTTACGCTGCCGTTCGCAGAGTGAGATAGTATTGTGGTGTGAAACCCGTGTTACCGGGGTTTCTGCTGGTCTGGATCCTCAACAGGAACACGGATAAAAACCAAGGAGACTCACCTTGCATAACAAAACCATTTCTTCCCTCCTTCTCCTGGTCTGCTTAACTCTCGGCTGCGTTGCTGCTTCCGCCCAGGACTGTAACCCCGCCGCGATTACTGCAAACTCCCAAAACTACAACATCTTCTCTCCTGAACAGGAGATGATCCTCGGCGAGCTGAATTACCAACGCATGGCCCGCGAGCATCGCTATCTCCAGGATGAAAAGCTCCTCGCCTACGTGAGGGAAATCGGCGACCGGCTGGTCCGGCACATGCCGCCTACGGGTCTGAAGTTTCAGTTCTTCATCATCGACATCCCGGAAGCGAATGCCTTCAACACACCCGGCGGGTACGTCTTCCTCTCACGAAAACTGATCGCGTTTACTAAAACGGAAGACGAATTGGCCGGCGTCATGGCCCACGAGCTGGGCCACGCGATCGTGCGTCACGCGGCCAGCGACGTTTCAGAGTTATTCAAAAAGATCCTCAACGTTACGCAGCTCGGCGATCGCAAGGACATTACCGACAAGTTCAACCTGCTGATCGAAAGAGAGCGCACGAAGAGTGTGTCGCGCGGTTCGAGTCACGAATCCGCCCAGCAGCTTGAAGCAGACCGCATTGGTCTCTTTGCGATGGTGGCGGCCGGTTACGATCCAAACTCGTTCTCAGATTTTTTCGCGCGGCTCACCGAAGCGAAAGCCAAGTCGGGCAACTGGTTCACCAACATCTTCGGCAGTGCGAGTCCGAGCGACAAACGTCTGCGCGAAATGGTCAAGGCCACCGAGCAACTTCCGGCCGCGTGCCGCGAGAGCCGCCGCGCGAATGCATCGCAGCAGTACCTGAACTGGCAAGCCGAGGTCGTCTCGTTCCGACAAAGTCAGATCGCCGAGGAATTGCCCGGCCTACTGTGGAAACGGGAACTCTCGCCCCAACTCAAGAGCGACATCTGGCATCTCGCGCTATCCGGTAACGGCAAGTATTTCCTGGCGCAGGACGACTTCGCGATCACGCTGGTCCAACGCGAGCCGTTAAAAGTGGCTTTCCAGATTCCAATCACCGACGCTCGCCCCGCTGCGTTTACGCCGGATAGCCAATTCGTTGTGTTTGGCACTGATTCCCTGCGGTTTGAGAAGTGGAGCATTGCCGACGCGAAACCCGTTGAGGTTCGCGAACTCGTAGTCAGGCGCGACTGCATGGAGCAGCAGTTTTCACCTGACGGCAAATACCTCGCATGCGTTGACTACAATTTGGGTCTGACCGTTCTCGAGACGCAAACAGGCAAACGAGTCTTTCAGAAGAAAGAGTTCGCGACGCTGAACGTCTTCGAGCTCCTGTTGTGGATTGCGGGTACGATTGACGACGACGATGCTTCACACCATAACGCCTTCTTCAACCTCCAGTTTTCCCCCGACTCGCACTACCTCGTCGCTGCTCGTTCGAACAAGTTTCGCTTCCGTATCCTGATCGACTCGGTTGCGATCGGCGAGACCGACGCGCTGGCGCTCGATCTTTCGACCGGCAAACAGATGTCGCCCAGCGGGGACTTGAAGAAAGCGACGCGCGGATCGTTCATCTTTCTCACTCCTGACAAGATTCTGGCGACACTGCCGACAAAGCTCGAAGACGCTGGAATATTCACGTTTCCGCAAGGCAAGAGGCTCGCGACGTTCTCTCTTGCCGCAAGCGAAATGGAGCTTACGGCGAATCCGAATTACGTGATGATCAAGGCGTTCGGGCGTGACACGGTTGCGTTCTTCGATCTCGAGCGCGGCGAGCTTACCGGCGGCTTTAACAAATCTACCGCTGCTCTTTGGAACGATGTGCTGATCGCTGAAATGGCGTCAGGCAATGTTTCACTCTTCAAGGCCCAATTCAATCCCGAAGCGAAAACTCTCCGCACCACGCAACGCGAAACAGTCGATATTCCCGTGGGTTCGATGAACCGGATTTACGCGGCGAACGTCTCCGGCGACATGCAGTGGCTTGCAGTTTCGTCGAAAACGCGTGGCGCCATCTGGAACTTGAACTCCGGCGAACGAAAGATGCACGTGCGAGGTTTCCGCGGCGCTATCGTTGCCCAGAACGGTTCCGCGATTGGCGATTTTCCGAAACTTGATCCTGTAAATCACAGCCTCGTCTACCTCGACGCAACCAAGAACGAGGTAAACGTGCTGCGAGAAATACCCGAGCGCGGCGCTCGACAATATGGCCGCTTCATCCTGATCCGAACGAGTCTCAAGGCGTTAAAGGAGAAAGAAAAAGCCAAGGAAAAGGAGAAGGGCAAGAACAAGGACGAAAGCGACGATTCACTCCCGAGTGACTCTGGCCACACGCTGACCCGCGAAGTGCGGTTCGAACTGCGCGATGTCGTTAACGACAAAGTCGTTTGGACCAAAGACTTCCCCAAGGAAGCTCCCGGATATTTCTTCGACGATTACTCCGGTCGCGTGATCCTTTACTGGAACCTTGGCAGCGAAGCCGGCAAGGCACGACTGAAAGAAGATCCCACACTCGTCGAGCGTTCTCGTCAGATGGGTAACAAAGACGACGACTACGTGCTCGAAGTGTTCGACGGGTTTGAGAACAAGTCCGTCGGTACACTGCTGCTGGAGACGGGGAAGGGGTCTTTCGATATCGAGTCGGGTTTCTCTGAAGGCAACTGGTTGGTCCTGCGCGACGACAACAACCGCGTGTTGGTCTATTCGATCAAGGACGGCGAGTTGCGGCATAGGTTCTTTGGCGCGAAGGCAGCGATGAATCCGCTAGGGACCAGCGTCGTCGTGGAAAACTACCCCGGCGAGCTTACTGTCTACGATCTCGCGACTGGAAACTCGATAGCCAGGCTTCGCTTCAAGACCGGCACCGCGTTTACGCGTTTCAGTTTAGACGGGAAGACTTTGCTCGTTCTGACGTCGGGCCAGGTTGCATACGCGTTTGACACCGCCCGTCTCGCCGCGAAGTGAGAAACAGAGTTCGCTTCTTTCAACGTGACGGTCCAGCTCGACGCTCGACGTTGACTCGTCGTGTCGTCACGCGCAGTGTTGCCGTTACTTGCGGTCTACTTGTAATCACAGCGATCTACTTTTCAGGCTCGCACGAGTCGTTCGGGCAGCGTCGCGGATCTGCCCTTGTTTGCCGGCAATCAGTATTCGCGGCGTTGAAGCCGATGCCGGAACTCAGCTACGAGTGCGGCGATCAGCCAAATGATTGGGACGAGAAGATCCTGACACTGCCGCAGCGGACTGCTGCGATCAAAACCCTGATGTCGCAGCTCTCGTCGTTCTCGGATGAGGCCTGGTGGACGGCGGATCCGGTCGATTTAAGCGTTTGTGATTTTTCACAAAAGACAGGCACGTTGACGGCGGATCAGCGGCAGGAGTTTGTGAATGGCGCGTACCCGTTTTGGTTGTGGGGAAACGATCGCGTCCGTCTCGTGCTGATACCCGATCCTTGTTATCAAACGCAGTACGGTGGATCGAACGCATTCCTTCTTTATCGGAACGGCGGAAAGGTATTTGTCACTCAGGCGCTGGACGGTTATTTCTCGCGCGCGGACAATTCCGTGAGTCTTGCATTCGCGAAACTCAAGGGCGAGGAGATCATTGAAGTATCAACCGGCAGTGGTGGCCTGAATCCGAGTCTCACAAACTACTATTTCGTCATCGACACACGCACGAACCAGGCTGTTCCGAAAAATCTTTTTCGAGGCGATCGGGGGCCTACGAACCAAATCTCGTCGGCGATGTTACTCGATGCTACGTCCCGCGCCTCTGAACCGCTGAAAGTCGTGCGCCGTAACACGCTCGCTCCGAGCTTCCTCATCTACGTCGATAACGGTCGAAGGCTTTCACGCAAGGTGCTGCGTTGGAACGGCAACGTCTACCGTTAATAAACGATCAGACGTCGCGCGTTTTCTGAGTTTGTCGACCAACTGCTAATCCCTGAAAATCTTGACTTTTCGTGCGGAGGCGAATATCGTCGTCGGCGTCCTGCAATCCGGCTGAATTCACGGCAATCCTCGTGTCCTCGCACGCCCCGGTATTCAGAACGGAATCTCTGGCTCGACGAGAGCCGATGCTCCTTCTCACTCCGTTGCTAGGAACGTTTTGCGGCACTCACCGCATTCCTATTGACCAGACTTTATTTCCCCCAAATAACGTCCGCTCGGAAATCGCCAATGAATATCGTAATTCTCACACCCGTCAGGCTTTTAGGCGACGGCCTCGCAGCTTGTTTTAGCACTCGCCCCGATATGAACACCCTCGCGGTCGTCAACGACCTCTCCGCCGTTCGCGACACCCTTTCGAAGGTGGAAACCCACGTAGTCCTGATCGACGTTACGCAGGGCGTTGACCTGTTTGACGTGCGCGCCACCGCCGCGGAATGGCCGGATG